>JBDLVY010000211.1:0-2856 GCA_039804545.1 Bacteroidota bacterium
TGATGAAATTGATATTGGCTGCGCCGGTGGAATCAATGTAACGGCTACAAGAAGCTATAATGAAGAAGAAGTTCCGGAAGGATCAGTTGGACACATTATTACCGTAAAAGGACTTAATGGAGGTCATTCAGGAATGGATATTCATAAAGGTTTAGGGAATGCTAATAAAATCATGAACCGTTTGTTATTTGACGGGTTTGAGAATTTTGGTTTACAGATTGCCGAAATCAGCGGCGGAAGTTTACGCAATGCGATTCCGCGTGAAAGTGTTGCCAAAGTAATTGTGGCCGGAATGTACGATGAAGCGTTTGTATTTGATATGCAGGAAATCATTTTCGATATCAAAGCCGAATACAAAACGATGGAACCGAATTTGACTATCGAAATTGTTAAGAGCGATTTGCCTTCAAAAGTGATGGATTTAGGGGTTCAAGAAGGTTTGTTGCGTTCGATTTATGCAGCTCACAACGGCGTTTACCGAATGAGTGCCGATATGGAAGACTTGGTAGAAACCTCCAATAATATCGCTCGTGTAATTGTTAAGGATGGCGAGATTTCAATTCAGAATTTGACCCGTTCATCTGTTGAAACTTCTAAAATGGACTTGGCAAACGGTTTACGTTCAGCGTATGAATTGTTTGGTTGCGAAGTGGAATTTGGCGGAAGCTATCCGGGTTGGACACCGAATGTGAATTCGGAAATACTAGACGTTTTGGTCAATATTTATGAAAAGCAAAATGGCGCTAAACCCAATGTAGTAGCTTGTCACGCCGGATTAGAATGTGGAATCTTAGGAACGAATTATCCTGGAATGGATATGATTTCTTTTGGACCAACCATACACGGTGCGCATAGTCCGGACGAAAGAGCTTCGATTAAATCTTCTCAGAAGTTTTGGAAGTTTTTCTTGGAAATTTTGGAGAATATTCCCGAAAGAAAATAGAGAATAGAAAATAGAAAAACCCGTTCCATGATGAGCGGGTTTTGTTTTTTGTTTGGTTTCACAGTGTATATCTTTGCAGAAAAATTTCTATGTTAAGTAGCTTATACCATATTTTCCGAAATGAATGCCCCAATTGTCATAAAGGCAAAGTGTTTGCCGATAAGAGTTTCTTCTTTAGTTTTGGGTTTCCAAAAATGTACGAATACTGCAGTCATTGTAATTTCAAGTTCGAAAAAGAACCGGGTTATTTCTTTGGGGCTATGTTTGTCAATTACGGATTGACAGTAGGGCAAGGCATTATTACTTATTTAATTGCGAGTCTGTTTTTTGAAGAAACTTTTGATTTGAGAATCATCCCGATTATTGGGGTAGTAATTATTACATTGAGTTGTTTCAATATTCGTCTTTCGCGGATGATTTGGATTTATATGTTTAAGAATTATTCGAATTAAATTAAAATTCTATTTCAATAGCAACCGTTCTTTTTTGAGCGGTTTTTTTTATGTAAAATATCCAAAGAAATTATATAATTTTAATACGAATTTTACGTTATACAGAAAATCGTCATATATGAAAAAAGTCCTGTTTTTTGTTTTGATTTCCCTATTGTTTTTTTCCTGCCAAAAGGAACATAAAATAGAAACAGTAGAAAAAGCTGCCTATTATTGGAAAAGTGATAATTGGAATATATCCCAAAAGGAAGATTCTATTCTGAAAAGGCAAAAAATAAATAAGTTATATGTCAAGTTTTTCGAAGTTGATTACAGTGATGCTATGGGTAATTTCCCCATTTCTAAAACACAACTGTATTCATACAATTTAGATAGTATTACTATAGTGCCAACAGTTTATCTTAAAAATGTGGTTTTTCTAAAATCTAGTCATAGCAGTTTAGATACTTTGGCGGATAACGTCAATTTTTTGATTGATAAATTTTACAAAGAAAAATTCAGAGAAGCCAAACCACTGGTGGAGTTTCAAATGGATTGTGATTGGACGCTGAAATCAAAAGAAAATTATTTTTATTTTTTGAAAAAACTCAAATCTATTTCCCAAAAACAAATCAGTTGCACATTGCGATTATATCCTTATAAATATCCCGATAAAATGGGCGTTCCGCCGGTTGATAAAGCCACTTTGATGTGTTATAATTTATTGAATCCGTTGCAAAACCACACTAAAAATTCCATATTAGATATTGAAGAACTCGAAAGTTATTTGGATACTGACAAAACCTATCCGAAGCATTTAGATATAGCCTTACCTATCTATTCTTGGATGCAAGTGTATAAAAACGAACAGTTTTCTAATGTAATCTATACCGATAATAAAGCTGTCAAAAATCTACTTAAGGAGATAAAACCTTTTTGGTTTTCTGTAACCAAAGACACTGTTATTAATGAAACCTACTTGCGAATAGGTGATAAAGTTAAGTTTGAAGAAATTGATGCCAAAAAAGTCGAAGAAGCCATTCATTTATTAAAAAAGTATGTCAAGTTCGACAAGAATACCACCATTTCACTTTTCCATTTAGATGATCAACAATTAAGCAATTATACCAATGAAGAACTTTCTGGGTTTTATAGCGCTTTTAGCAAGTAACGGTCTTTTTGCCTGTGGATTTTATCCCTATGGAGAAGAACTACGGTTTTCATTTTTTAATCCCGATTTGATGGGTTACCATTCTTATTCGGAATTTTATTATTCTGCCAATACCTTCGGACCTCAAGAGGTTTATAGGGATTTTGATCAAACGCCCAATGAATTGTTGTGGGTCAAATATTGTAAAAACAAGGTTTCCTATCAAGCGGTTCAAGAGGTGATGAAGGGAATGACTTTGGGTGATATCCAACCAAGGTCAAAAAATGAAATGCTACTTTATTTATACCGAAATAAAGATTTTGAAGCCATTA
>JBDLVY010000212.1:0-6246 GCA_039804545.1 Bacteroidota bacterium
GAAGAAAAAATCCGCAACAGATACCAAGAATACAATGAAAAAACCGCACCTTTGATGGATTATTACGAAGCTCAAGGGAAGTTTTATGCTGTGAACGGAATTGGTTCTGTTGAAGAAGTAACCGAACGTTTAAGTAAAGTAATAGATAGTTTATAAGTTTCGAGTTGCGTGTTTGCTTTGCCAATTCGCTTTGCTCGGGTCGAGTTAAACCCGCAACCATTCAACCCACAACTCGCAACAAATAACAAATGGAAATACTCATTATTCTTTTTTTAATACTGTTAAACGGTGTTTTTTCGATGTCGGAAATCGCTTTGATTTCGGCGCGTAAAAACCGTTTGGAGACAGCAGCTAAGAAAGGAAATACGAATGCTAAAGTCGCTTTAGACTTGGCCAATTCACCCAATAAATTTTTATCTACAGTTCAAATCGGAATTACCTTAATTGGAATTTTAACCGGTATTTATTCTGGAGATAAAGTGACCGAAGACGTAAAGATTTTTATAGAAGGTTTTGAAGCGTTAAAGCCTTATTCACACTCGCTTTCTGTTGGGATTGTAGTCGTAATTTTGACCTTTTTTTCATTGGTTTTAGGCGAATTGTTGCCTAAAAGAATCGGACTCAATTACCC
Source organism: Bacteroidota bacterium (assembly GCA_039804545.1). Classification (GTDB taxonomy): domain Bacteria; phylum Bacteroidota; class Bacteroidia; order Flavobacteriales; family Flavobacteriaceae; genus Flavobacterium. The sequence goes on from JBDLVY010000212.1 coordinate 632, forward strand.
CGAATCTATTGCCAAAGCTGTTGCTGTTCCGATGAAAATGGTTTCCATTGTTACAATGCCTTTTATTTGGTTACTAACGGTTTCAACAGATTTTATTTTGGATATTTTTAAAATCAAACCTACGGCTGACGGCAAAGTCACTGAAGAAGAAATCAAAGCCATCATCAAAGAAGGAACCGAAGGCGGTGAAGTACAAGAAATTGAACAAGACATCGTGGAGCGCGTTTTCCACATTGGCGATAGAAAAGTAAACTCTTTAATGACGCATAGAAAATCGATTGTATATCTTTCCTATGACGATACAATTGAAGAATTAAAGGCCAAAGTGTTAGCCGAATTACACTCGGTTTATCCGGTATGTCACGAGAATTTAGATGATGTAGTTGGCATTGTTTTGCTCAAAGATTTGTTCGCCGGTTTTGAAAAAGGTCCATTTGATTTAAAGGCCATCACCAAAGATCCGGTATACTTAATAGAACACACTTCGGCGTACAAAGCATTGGAGAATTTTAAAAAATCAAAAGTGCATTACGCTTTGGTTACCGATGAGTACGGCGTTTTTCAAGGTATTATTACATTAAATGATATCTTAGAAGCGTTGGTAGGTGATGCGGCTGATTTTTATGAGGATGAATTTAAATTAATCGCCAGAGAAGACGGGACATGGTTGGTAGACGGACATTATTCGCTACACGATTTCTTGACATATTTTGATATGGATGATTTAATCAATGATTATGATGTGACGACTTTGAGCGGTTTAATCATGACCGAGTTAGGCAATATACCCAAAACAGGAGAAATACTGATTTGGAACAAATTTGAATTGGAAGTCATCGATATGGATGGCGTAAAGATTGATAAAGTGCTTGTAAAAGCAATTAAGGAATAGTTAACAGTGGTCAGATGGCAGTAAACAGAATTACTGAACACTGAACGCTGCACACTGAATATTAGAAAAAATGACTGAAGGTAACTTTGTAGACTACGTAAAAATTTATGTTTCTTCCGGAAAAGGAGGAAAAGGTTCTTCGCATCTACACCGAGAAAAATTTATTGAAAAAGGCGGACCAGATGGTGGAGATGGAGGTCGCGGTGGCCATATTATATTGAAAGGAAATAAAAGTCTGTGGACCTTGTTTCACTTAAAATTTGCCCGTCACGTCAAAGCCGGTCACGGTGGTGATGGAGGAAGCTCTCGCAGTACCGGTCATGATGGAGAAGATAAAATTATTGAAGTGCCACTGGGAACAGTAGTTCGCGATAAAGAAACCGATGAGATTTTATTCGAAATTACCGAAAACGGAGAAGAAAGAATTTTGATCAAAGGCGGAAAAGGTGGTTTAGGCAACTGGCACTTTAGAAGTTCAACGAATCAAACGCCAAGATACGCTCAACCCGGAATGCCGGCGGAAGAATTGGATGTGATATTGGAATTGAAAGTGTTAGCCGATGTAGGTTTGGTAGGTTTCCCCAATGCCGGAAAATCAACTTTATTATCAGTACTGACTTCAGCCAAACCCAAAATTGCCGATTATCCGTTTACGACTTTAAAACCGAATTTGGGAATCGTGGCTTACCGAGAATTCAAGTCATTTGTAATGGCCGATATTCCCGGAATTATTGAAGGTGCAGCTGAAGGGAAAGGCTTAGGACATTACTTTTTAAGACATATAGAAAGAAATTCAACCTTGTTGTTTTTGGTTCCTGCCGATGCCGATGACATCAAAAAGGAATACGAAATTTTGTTAGACGAATTGCGTCGTTATAATCCTGAAATGTTAGACAAAGACCGTTTGATTGTTGTTTCCAAAAGCGATATGCTCGATGATGAATTGAAAGCGGAATTGGCACAACAATTAGACAAAGAGTTTAAAGGAATACCATATATGTTTATCTCATCTGTTGCCAATCAAGGGTTGACAGAGTTAAAAGATAAACTATGGGAGATGCTGAATGTTGACACCGAAGAGCCAGAAAACAGTCATGGTATTTAATCTTAATAAATGAATATTGATGAAGCTATCCGAAAGGGTAGCTTTTTTTATTTCTAAAAATAAAGTTAAATTTTACTCAAACGTTGTAGTTTTCTTAAAAGATATTCTCCTGTAATTAACAAAAAAAAGTATCTTCGCACTCGTTTTAGATTATTTGATGTAACAATTATTTTTTCAAATAGACTACTAACATTCAAACTATTAACTTATATCAACACAATGAAAAAAATTATTTTATCCTTGATTGCTGCTATTATGCTTGTTCCTACAAGTGTTATAGCTGACGAAGGAATGTGGTTTTTAATGTTCATCGAACGTTTGAATCACAGAGACATGCAAAAAATGGGCTTGCAATTAACAGCCGAAGAGATTTACAGTATCAATAACCACAGTTTGAAAGACGCTATCGTTCAATTCAATGGAGGTTGTACGGCTGAAATTATTTCTAAAGACGGTTTGGTTTTAACCAATCACCACTGTGGTTATGATGCCATTGCCGAATTGTCTACCGCCGATAAAAACCTGTTGAAAGACGGTTTTTGGGCAGCCAACAGAAATGCTGAAATCAAACCATCTAGTTTATTCGTTCGTTTCTTCGTAAGAATGGACGATTGTACGAAGAGAATCTTGGCAAAAGTTAATGCCTCAATGACAGAAGCGGAAAGAGAAAAAGCCATCAATCAAGAAATTGCTGCGATTGAAAAAGAAAACAACGAAGGCGGGAAATATACAGTTTCTGTTCGTCCGTTTTTTCAAGGTAATGAGTTTTACTACTTTGTTTACCAAGATTATAAAGACGTTCGCTTAGTAGGAACACCGCCGGAAAGTTTAGGAAAATTTGGTGGAGATACTGACAACTGGGAATGGCCACGTCACACTGCCGATTTCTCAATGTTCAGAGTGTATGCTGACAAAAATGGTAATCCTGCTGATTATTCAGAAAACAATGTACCATTACAACCTAAACACTATTTGCCAGTTAATATTAATGGTGTAAAAGAGAACGATTACGCTATGATTTTGGGTTATCCGGGAAGAACAAACCGTTGGATGCCGGCAAGTGGAATTGAGCAAAACGTAAAGTTTGCTTATCCTGCTTGGGTTGAAGGTGCCAAAACCGGTATGGACAACATGAAAAAATACATGGATCAAAGTGACGCTTTGAACTTAGTTTATGCTTCAAAATATGCTTCAACAGCCAACTATTGGAAAAACCGTCAAGGAATGATTGATGCTTTGACTAAATTTGGAACAGCTAAAACCAAAGCCACTCAAGAAGCTAAATTTAACAAATGGGCGAACAAGCCAGCTAATAAAGCTAAGTATGGGAATGTAGTTTCCAATATCAACAAGTATTATGCTTTGACCAACGAAAAGTCAAGACATGATAATTACTTGCAACAATTGTTCAGAACGACTTCTTTCGGAACTATTTCCAGAACTTTAGGAAGACAATTAGATGCTTATGTAAAAGCAGATGCTACAAAACGTGCTCAAATGGCTCCGGTTATAGAAGAAATGGCCACAGAAATGTATAAAGAATTACACATTCCGGCTGAAAAAGATTTATTATCAGCACAATTGAAAGTGTATGCTACTAAATCTACCGGTTATGCTGTTGCCCCAATGGTGAAAAAAATTGGAGAAGAAAACAACAATGATTTCAGCAAATACGTGAATGCGGCATTTGATATGAGTATCTTCACTTCTCTAGAAAGAATCAAAGCGTTCTTGGTTATTCCAAGTCAAGGTGCTTTAGACAATGATCCATTGTTTGTTCTTTCTAATGATTTGTTGACTCATTTCAGTGCAAAATCTGACGAGATTGCTAAAGCTCAAAACGATTACAGCGCTTCTTTCCGTTTATTGGTTGAAGGTTTAAGAGAATCTAAAATCGGAACGATAAAATATCCGGATGCTAATTCAACTTTGCGTTTGACTTACGGAAAAGTACGTTCGTTACCTGCTGACAAACGTAATGATGCTAAAATCAACAATTATACTACACTTGAGGGTCAGGTAAAAAAATACAAAAAAGGAGACCAAGAGTTTGATTTGCCATTGAAAGTTATAGAGATGAACAAAAACAAAGATTTCGGTCGTTATGCTGATAAAGACGGTTCTTTACATGTGAATTTCTTAACTGATAATGATATTACCGGTGGTAATTCAGGTTCTCCGGTATTGAATGGTAAAGGAGAATTAATTGGTTTGGCTTTCGACGGAAACATTGAAGCTATGGCCGGTGATGTTATCTTTGACAGCAAATTACAAAGAACTATCAATGTTGATATTCGTTATGTATTGTGGGTAATTGAGAATTTCTCAGGTGCCAAACACATTGTAGACGAAATGACTTTGGTAAAATAATTAATCATAGGTTTATATAAAAAAAACGTCCCGAGCAATCGGGACGTTTTTTTATGGGGTAAAATTAATATTAATGAATCAATTTCTTTTTCACTACTATTCCATTCTCTAAAGTGATTTCAGCGATGTAAATACCATTAGGATAATTAAAACTGTCAGAAAGTTGTTTTGAGGCATTTCCTAAATCGTAACGGTTGATTAGTTTGCCCGATATATCATAGATATTGATGTTTTTGATATATTCACTTGTCTCCACTTTAATAGTATTGTGATTTATACTGGCAAAAGTTGTACTGGTATCAGGATTAGTTACACCCAAAGCGTTGGTTACATAAACCAATTCAAATCGGTTGTCAAATGTTCCAACAGTGGTGGTGAAACTATAAGCACTTTCTTTGATGTTATGGTCAATCCCTAATAAATTATCTCTAAGATATACAGATTGGTTTTCGGCAAACAATCCGTCTAATTCATCTATAGCAATGTTATAAACACCAGCGTTAGTCACGCGGTAACCTAAAGGCACAATGTCATTTTCGTCAAATGGCAAACCTCTTCCTTGGATTACTAATTTTTTGGAATCAAGAACAGAATAAAGGTCAATTTCATTATTAGTGAAGCTGTTTCCGTCATACAATCTGTCATAGCCATTTGTTGCTTCGGCTTTATAGTTAACTAACATCTGTCTGAAATTAGTATCGCTATACAAGTTAAGCCATATTCTATTGTCTTCAGATACACCCGTATTCGGATTAACGGTTCTGAAGAATTGATTATTAAAATCAGCTGAACGCATGCTATTGTTGAATGTAATATTTCCATCAGCAAAAACTTGTGCAAAGAAACCTTGTCCTGCAGCAATTTTTCCATTTGGTTTCAAGCCGGTATTGCTTGGGTCAGTTGCCGGAGCTGTTCCAGTTCCACCGGAAAGATTCCAACTTCCATAGTCCAAAATATTATAGGTACCGTTTCCGGTGTAAGTTGTAATTGAAGTCCAAAAGAATAATGTTCCTCCCAATTCCGTATTGTTTGAATTAGTTAAAAACGAGGCAGCATCAATAGCGCTTGGATAAGGATTAGCCAAAAGGACAGTATTTCCTGCTACCAATGAGTTAGTATCAAAACTATCAACCGGCACATTTACGACACCATTACCTGGTGTTCCATTGAAAATAAAATCAATTGTTCCCGTACCAGTACTAAATGGAGCAATGTTGCTTACTCTGGCGATAAAACCTTTCCCTTGTG
>JBDLVY010000213.1:0-5995 GCA_039804545.1 Bacteroidota bacterium
AATTGGCGAAAATACCGGTTTTGGTTATGCTTCCTGTGTACAATTTGTGCCAAAATCTAACGGGAAAGGAATCGTTTCTGTTGGTGCCAGCGGCTTACAATATTCTGCTGATGGTGGACATACTTGGAAGCAATTCTCAACCGACCCAACATTATACACGATAAGATTTTTGGACAAAGACACGGCTTTTGCGGCAGGAAAAGATAAGATTATCAAAATAGAATTCAAAAAATAAGAGCGCCATTAGCGCTCTTTAGTTTTATCTTTTTGGTCTTTTGTCTCGGTATTGTTGTAATAGTTTTCGATTAAATCCTTCTTCTGCTTTTTTGAGTTTCAGGATTTTGGTAGCCGGAATTATACCTTTTAAGCTGGCCACAAATTTTTTCTTGGCTTGGTGTAATTCGTCTTCCGTGCTCTCCATTTGGGTTAAGATGGCAGAAGCTTCTTTTTCGGATACATTCTCAAAGGAATCATCGTCAATTCGGTCTAGATAACCTTTAAGTTTTTGCTTTCTGATTTCTTGTTGTTTGTCTTCAAACACATTGTACAATGGCCAAAACTTTGCGGCTTCATCAGGGGTTAATGATAATTCATTGGTAATATAAGCCACTTTCATAGCTTTGATTTGCTCTTTTTTTTCTTTCAATATGCGTCCGCCTTGGGCAAAAGTATTAGCCGAAAACAGCATAATGATTGCAATAAATATTTTGATGGTTTTCATATCTTTAGTCTAAAATATATTGTTCTAAATCGTTGTTGTTTAATAAGATGTCTTCAACTTCTGCATCTCCTAGATTTAATTCTAACTTCATTTTTTCTAAATCTTCTTGGTCTAATAAGTTAGCAATTTCTTCCTCAGAAATAGTAGTTTGATTGGTAATATAATCTTCAAGAACTACTGCATCAACTTCTTCCGAAATGCTAAAATAATTAGTGTATACAGGAAAAGACAGTATGATCACAATTACTGCTGCGGCAGCATAATACCATGTTTTTTTACGCCTAAAGATTGGAATTACTTTCGGGTCTTCTTTTGAAAGTTGGGTTGAAATTTTATCTGAAAACGATTCAAAATAACCGTCAGGCAGCGTAAATCCTGAGCTGATTTTGGGCTCGTTATCTAGTTTAAATGGCTTCATAATTCTTTGACAAAAATAAGGGTTTAAGGTTTAATTGGTATTCATAAAATCTTCAATTTTTTTCACAGCATGATGGTAGGACGCTTTCAAAGCACCAACAGAGGTTCCTAAAATTTCCGACATTTCTTCGTATTTTATTTCTTCGTAATACCTCATTTTAAAAACCAATTGCTGTTTTTGTGGCAACAAGGTAATGGCTTTTTGAAGTTTTATTTGAATTTCATTGCCATCAAAATAATCGTCTGCTTTTAAATTGTCCACGATTTTGCTTTGCATGGCTTCGCTGGTTGTGCCGTTGCGCTTGGCTTTTTGATTGATGAAAGTAATTGCTTCGTTAGTGGCAATTCGGTACATCCAAGAAAATAATTTGCTGTCACCTTTGAAACTTTTTAAATATTGAAAGACTTTGACAAAGGTATTTTGCAACACGTCATCGGCATCATCATGGTTTAAAACTATGTTGCGTATGTGATTGTATAAAGGTCTTTGGTAATATTGCAAGAGTTTTTGAAACGCCACGTTCTGCGTTTTCGGATCTAATAGTTCCCGAATAAAATCCTTTTCTTCTTGCAAAGTGATACTTTAAGTGTTTGGAATAAAGATAGCGGAAAAGGTTTAAACCAGTTTAAAAAAATTAAGGCGTTTCAGTCGGAGTTGTGCTAACTGCTGTTGGTTCTGTAATTGGTGTGGTTGGTAAATCAAGGCTTGGTGCGGTAACTGATGCTTTTGGAAACACCGGAATTTGAATCTCAGTAATCCATTTAGAAGGTTGTTTAATGTCATCTATGGTTTTAATATAGACTTCGGTATACTTGCCGGCAATGTTTTCTTTGAAACCGTTATCAGCTATATATTTTCTGGCTTTTTTCCAGGCTTCTTGCGTATGAGCATAGTCTCCGGTTAAGGTTGTTTTCAAACAAGTAAAAGGTACAACTTCACCCGAAGTCATATCGCTTCCCGAAGATACAAACACTTGTTTGGTTGTTGGAATACAAACGGAAAATGTCACAAAGTCATTTACCGCATCAAAACGTTCGTATTGTACAAAAGGTTTTCCTGCCATGGTCAACTGGTTCTTTTTAAAGAAATGCACCATACGAGGCATTATAATCTTGATGTTTTTGGATAGGTTTTTAATCTTACAAGAAACAGTTTGTTTTAAACAAAAACCAGAATTACGTTGGGTAACACCATTGACTTTAATCGAATAGGTTTTCATTTCATAGTCTAATGTCTTGTCGAGGTTTCGGAAACTTTTTTCAAAAACATCCGTCAATAGTCCCGACATTCCGCCACTGAAAAAGGTATTGATTTTGGTCAATAAATCCATTTTTCCTTTGCACTGAATGGTAATTTTAGTACCGCCAACAGTATCTTTGAATTTCCAATGGAAGGTAGCAGATGTTCCATTGAGATTCCCTTTTTGAACCAAATTGTCATTTTCTTTGGCGTAATACGTTTTGATAAACCCTTCGTCACCGTCTTTTTGCCAAGAAAAATTAGCCCCTGAGCCCATAGTCTTTGCAGGATAATTAAAAGCGATACCGTTGTTTTTGGTCATCCAAGACCCAAAGGTTTCCCAGTTTTTATAGTCATTTACATAATCAAAAACAATGCCTTTTGGGCTATGAATTACAGTGCTTTTGGATACTTCAAAATCGCCTTTTTGCGTGGCTACATAAACGGTAATGCCTATAAAAGCTAATAATATTAGTAGGAATATATATTTTAGGATTCTCATCAGTCGATTTTTAGGTGACACAAAGTTAAGACAAAACATTTAACTTTTGATATTTACCAATTGAGTATATTTGTTAGTAATCAAAACCCAATTTATGAAAACCAAAAGCGAACTTCGGGGTATTTTATTCAGACATTTAGATGGTATTACAACAGTTCCGGTTGCTTTTTCCCTACATAAAAAAGGGGTTTTAGACTTTGTCCTGCAAAAGCAAACCGTTTCGCTTTCGGAGTTGACTGAAAAGTTCAACGCCAATGAAGGTTATCTTAATGTAGCTTTACGGGTTTTGGCTTCTCAAGGTTGGTTGAACCAAAAGGTAGACAATGCAGAGAATGAAGTTGTTTATAGCACCAATGATAAAAGTGAAGCAGCCTTTTCTTTGGTGCCGCTTTACGAAGAGGTTTTTAATTTGTTGCAATTCACGGAACATTTTCATCCGCGTAAATTTGAAGTCGAACCCTTTGAAATGCTCAATGGGTTGTTTCTAAAATACAAAACTAATTTTGGAATAAAATTGTCAGATGACAATAAACTGCGTTCTATTCAAGAACAGGTTTTGTATCATATTGAAGGCAATTTGGTTGGGCCAACCATTGTAATGCTTGGCATGACGGGCATGTTTCACAAATATTTTATGGAAACTTCATTTCGTCCGGAAGAGTTTCATAAAAAGCCCGAATGTTTTAAAGAAATCTTAGATTTTCTGACCCATTTAAATTGGTTTACCAAAAAAGGCGAGAACTATCAATTCACCGAAACTGGTTTGTTCTATGCCAAAAGAGCCGCGGCTTATGGTGTTACAGTTTCATATATTCCAACGCTTCGCAAAATGGACGAACTGCTTTTTGGCAACGCTTCAATGCTTCGAAATGTTGGCGAACACGTAACCGAATTGCATGTCGACCGTGAAATGAATGTATGGGGAAGTGGAGGCGCGCATGCCGAATATTTTAAAATTGTAGACGAAATTATAATAGAATTGTTCAACCGACCAATTGCAGAACAACCCAAAGGAATTCTCGATATGGGTTGTGGCAACGGTGCTTTTTTGGAACATATTTTTGATGTGATTGAGCGCCAAACACAGCGTGGCAAACTGTTAGATGAGCATCCGCTGTTTTTGGTTGGAGTAGATTATAATGAAGCCGCTTTAAAAGTCACCCGCGCTAATTTAATCAAAGCCGATATTTGGGCGAAAGTGATTTGGGGCGATATTGGTCGCCCACAATTATTGGCCGATACATTAGAGGAAGATTACAACATCGATTTAAAAGAATTGCTGAATGTGAGAACTTTTTTAGACCACAATCGCATTTGGGAAGAACCTAAAATTAAAACGGTTAATCGAATCAGTAAATCAACCGGAGCATTTGCTCATCGTGGCAAAAGAATCAGTAATAATGAGGTTGAAGATAATTTATTGGAACACTTATTAAAATGGTCACCTTTTGTAAACAAATTTGGTTTACTCTTAATCGAGTTGCATACTGTTGCACCCGAATTAACTGCGGATAATATCGGCAGAACAGCAGCTACCGCTTATGATGCAACGCATGGTTTCTCAGACCAATATATTGTAGAAATTGAAGTATTGCACAAAATTGCGGCTGAGGCTGGTTTGTATTCAAATGACAAAGTCTTCACGCGATTCCCAAATTCCGATTTGGCGACAGTGAGTGTGAATCTTTTTAAAGGGAAATAATTTTGTCATTCCCGTGTAGATGGGCATTAGTGCTTCATAGTTACTTTTATCACAAATAAAAGCAAGATAAAAAGTATAAAGGCAATAAGCACTTTATAGCTTCCTTTGTAAAACTTGTTGTGTAAGGCTTTGTCTTTAGTATAAGCAAAATAGGTTGCAATGACGAAAGAGACAAAGAATAAAGCGGCGAAAATCCATTGATCAGTTGTGAACATTTATTCCAAATTTTCAACAAAAATACTCAAATGAATTGTAAAGTTATAACTTGCAGTATCATTTAATTTAGTTAAAAATGCAAAAACAAATCAACGCAGTAAAAGAATTTCACACCGCATTCGGATTGGGTGTAAGCCACGAAATGAAAGGTCATTTAGGAGAACAAAAAAATAGGTTGCGCTTCAATTTGATGAAAGAAGAAAACGAAGAATATTTAGAAGCGGTTCAGAATGACGACTTGATTGAAATAGCTGATGCGTTGGGCGATATGCTTTACATTCTGTGCGGAACGATATTGGAACACGGCTTGCAATACAAAATTGAAGAAGTCTTTGATGAAATCCAACGCAGTAACATGAGCAAACTGGGGGAAGATGGCCAACCGATTTACCGAGAAGACGGCAAAGTAATGAAAGGCCCGAATTATTTTAAGCCGAGTTTTGAGGAAATTTTACGATAGGTTATACTTTTATATGACCCCAATTTTCACCTCTTTTAATGCGGTGAATTTGCATTTCGCTGATTCCGAATTGTTTGGCCAATATTTTAATTCGGGTTTTTCGATCCGGATTGTTTAGTATTTTTTTGAGATGAATGACTTTGGTGGAAGTCAATTTTCTGCCATCGGATTTGATGTTGTGCTCAATGAGTTTTAGTTTGGATTTGATTACGGCCGGGCTTTTTCTGTAATGGGCCATTTTTTCTTCGTAGTTAACCCATTTCAAATTAGAAACAATGTCATTATCTCTGGAAAAATCCAAGTGGATGACATACTCTTGGTCTTCCGCTGTTTTGGGAATAAAGAGTTGGGCAACCAATTTGTAAACAAAGATGTTTTTGTAAATTATTTTTTTTTCGTCTCTTCTGATTTTATAGCGAAGTGTTCTGTAGCCATCGGCTGTTCCGCCTTTTAAAACTTTTCCGTTTTTAAAATCTTCTTTATAACTGATTAGCCTGCCTCGATTTGATACAGCATAGCGCAATTGCAAAGGATAATCTAATTCGACTTCTCGAAAGATTTCATTGGGGTAAAAACGAATCATAATAGTGGTATCTATAAAGCCAAATTTAATTTAAAAATGATAATATGTATTATATTTTATGAATAATCACCTTTTTTTCGGGCTTAATATATTTTAATCAAAATATTCTCTTACAATACTCAGTCATTAAATAAAAAAAACTCCCGATTTCTCG
>JBDLVY010000214.1:0-2787 GCA_039804545.1 Bacteroidota bacterium
CAAACTGTCTTTGGCTAATAATTCGACATTGTGAAACACGCGGTTGTTTTCGCCAGTCATACCGTCAACCGTCATGCGGTATTTGGATGCTTGTCCTCTGCCTAATTGGATTGTGGGAATGCTAATGTCTTTATCACTTTTATTATACACTTTCAAAGTATAAGTACTCGAACCGATATTGGCAAAAACCGTATCTAAATAAACCGTGTCTTTGGAAAAAGTCAAATCGCCTGTACTGGGTTCAAATTGAAAGTCTTCACGACAAGAACTTACGGAAATGGCTAAACCAACAATGAAAAGGATAATAAGTTGACGCATGGATTACTGAATTTTTACTTTGTACCGTTCGACCTCATGGTCTCGGGTGGTAAATGTAAGTATTAAAGTTTAATTTGAAAATAAGTCAATTTGAAAATTTGAAGATTGACTTTACAAATAACGAGAAAAAGACATTTTTAGTATTTTCATTTTGTTAGCTTTTTTCCTTGTGCCAAATAAGTAGTATTTTTACAAAAAAATAGCTATGTCCTTTGATAAAGAAAAAATACTCCAATTGTGCAACCAATGGTGTAACAACACTTTGATGCAAACCTTAGAAATAGAATATATTGATGCCGGAGAAGGTTTTTTAACCGCGAAAATGCCGGTCAATTCCAGAGTGCACCAACCGATGGGATTGTTGCATGGCGGCGCCACAGTGGCTTTAGCCGAAAGCGTTGGAAGTGCTGCTTCGTTGATGTTTATCAATACCGATAAACAAGAAGTGCGTGGCATTGAAATATCTGCCAACCATTTGAAAAGCAAACGCGAAGGCATAGTGTATTGTACTGCCAGGATTATTCACCAAGGCCGAAGTATTCATCTTTGGGAAATAAAAATCACCGATGAAAATGACAAACTCATCTCGCTTTGTAAGTTGACCAACATGATTTTACCCAGAAGATAATGACTGATTTATTCATCAAAGTCAAAACCCACCAAGAACAGCAATTGCCTTTTGTGTTGTATGCTAAACCCAACTCGGATAAGATGGTAGGTTTGTTCCAAAAGAATGAGCATCTGTATTTTCTGGAGGATTATGCTGCGAAAGGATTTGTTTTTGCGCCTTTTGATGGTGATTTGATTCCGTTTGTTCCTCAAAAGCTATCGGATGTTTATGTCGAAAAGATAGTACTCAACGATTATTTGGTAGCCAATTCCGTTTCGCCTGAGATTGATGAAACCGCTAAAATTGTTTTTGAAAATATAGTAAAAAGAGGTATTGAAGCTATTGGGAAAGGGACTTTTAAAAAAGTGGTGTTGTCCCGAAAGGAAGCAGTGCTAATAAGACAATTTGATTTAGAAACCGTTTTCAAAAAGTTAATTGCTTTTTATCCTACGGCTTTTAAATATTGTTTTTTTCATCCTAAAATTGGATTGTGGATGGGCGCCACGCCTGAACAGTTTCTCAAAATCAATCAAAAATCATTGCAAACCGTTGCCTTGGCCGGTACTCAAGTTAACGCTAACACTGAGAATATTATTTGGCCCGATAAAGAAACCGAAGAACAACGCCTGGTGACCGAATTTATCACCACCAATCTGCAAGATAAAGTCAGTGAATTGACCGTTTCGAGTCCGTATTCCTATAAAGCCGGAAACTTATGGCACATCAAAACGGATATTTCGGCTACTGCCAAATCCAAAAAAGCGATAGCTAACATTATTTCGGCTTTGCATCCTACTTCGGCGGTTTGTGGTTTGCCAAAGGAATCAGCCAAAGCATTTATCTTGAAAAATGAAAACTATAACCGCGAATATTATTCCGGATTTGTAGGCGAATTGAATATCGATTTGGCCACGTTCCGAACCGAGCAATCTGATTTGTATGTTAATTTGCGCTGCATGAAGATTGTTGGCGATGAGGCCCAACTTTTTATCGGTTGCGGTATCACTAAAGACAGCGTTCCGGCCGATGAATTTATGGAAACGGTGAATAAATCGATGACAATGAAAAAATCTATAGTGTAAGTTGTATTTTTGTCACTTCAAAATAACAGTATGAAACTAGATATAGTAGCTTTTGGAGCACATCCTGATGATGTGGAATTGGGTTGTAGCGGCACCATCGCCAAAGAAGTTTTCCGCGGAAAAAAAGTCGGCATCATCGATTTGACTCGTGGCGAACTCGGAACACGTGGTTCGGTGGAAATTAGAAATAGAGAATCCCAATTGGCGGCCGAGATTCTTGGTATTTCCGTTCGGGAAAATCTAGATATGCGCGATGGTTTTTTTGTCAATGATGAAGCCCACCAAATGGAAATCATCAAACGATTGAGGAAATACCGTCCGGAAATTGTCATTTGCAACGCTATCGAAGACCGACATATTGATCATGGTAAAGGCAGTAAATTGGTTTCTGATGCCTGTTTTTTATCGGGATTAAGGAAGATTGAAACAACTTATGAAGGGCAAGTACAAGAAGCGTGGCGACCAAAGGCAGTTTACCATTACATCCAATGGAAGAACATAGAACCCGATTTTGTGGTGGATATTACCGATTTTATTGCCCAAAAAGAAGCGTCTATTTTGGCTTATAGTTCGCAGTTTTATTCTGAAAACTCTAATGAACCCATTACGCCGATTGCGACCAAAAACTTCTTGGAAAGCATTCATTATCGCTCGCAAGATTTCGGAAGATTAGTTGGAGTAGACTACGCCGAAGGTTTCACTACCGAAAGGTATGTGGCAGTCAATAGCTTATCAGATTTGATTTAAAAAAATAAAAAGAATGTTTGCAAAAGATAA
>JBDLVY010000215.1:0-7122 GCA_039804545.1 Bacteroidota bacterium
GATCAATGTCTTAAAAGAAAGGGCTTTAGAAACGTTGCGCTACATGAACGTAGAGTTGCAAAAGTTAGAGTTGAAAAACGATATCCAATCCAAAGTGCGTTTTGATCTCGACCAACAACAACGCGAATATTTTCTGCACCAACAAATGAAAACCATCCAAGAAGAATTAGGAGGCGTTTCGTATGAGCAGGAAATCGAAGAAATGCGACAAAAAGCCAAAACCAAAACTTGGGACGAAAAAACCGCCAAACATTTTGAAAAAGAAATCTCCAAAATGCAACGCATGAATCCGCAAGCACCCGATTTTGGTATTCAAAGAAATTACTTAGAGTTGTTTTTAGAATTGCCTTGGAATAAATATTCTAAAGATAATTTCGATTTAAAACGTGCGGTTAAAATATTAGACCGAGACCATTTTGGTCTAGAAGATGTCAAGAAAAGAATCATTGAGCATTTGGCTGTATTGAAACTGCGAAACGATATGAAGTCACCAATTATTTGTTTGACCGGACCTCCAGGTGTTGGTAAAACATCAATTGGTAAATCAATTGCCGAAGCTTTAGGCCGAGAATATGTTCGCATTTCATTAGGCGGTTTGCGCGATGAAGCAGAAATTCGTGGTCACCGTAAAACCTATATTGGCGCAATGCCAGGAAGAATTATCCAGAGTTTGAAGAAAGCCGGAACATCTAATCCGGTGTTTGTATTAGATGAAATTGATAAGTTGTCTAACAGTCACCAAGGCGATCCGTCTTCGGCTTTGTTGGAGGTTTTGGATCCGGAACAAAACAAAGAGTTCTACGATAATTTCCTCGAAATGGGTTACGATTTATCGAAAGTGATGTTTATCGCTACTTCCAACAACATGGCTGCCATTCAACCGGCGCTAAAAGACCGTATGGAAGTCATCAAAATGACCGGTTACACCATCGAAGAAAAGATAGAAATTGCGCGCCAGCATTTGTTGCCCAAACAATTAAAAGAACACGGTTTGACCGCCAAAGAGGTAACGGTTGGAAAAAAACAATTGGAGAAAATAGTAGAAGGTTATACCCGTGAATCTGGTGTGCGTAGTTTGGAAGCTAAGATTGCTCAAGTAATCAGAAACGCAGCCAAATCGGTAGCGATGGAAGAAGAATACAACAAAAAAGTAACCGATGAAGATATTGTCAAAATTCTTGGCGCACCCAAATTAGCCCGAGATAAATCTGAAAGCAATGACGTGGCCGGTGTAGTTACCGGTTTGGCTTGGACTTCAGTTGGAGGTGATATTTTATTCATAGAATCGTTAATCTCTACCGGAAAAGGCACTTTAACCTTAACCGGGAATTTAGGTACGGTAATGAAAGAGTCGGCAACGATTGCTTTAGAATATATCAAAGCCAACGCAGAAATTTTTGGTCTCGACCCTGAAATGATTGCCAAATACAATATCCACTTACACGTGCCAGAAGGTGCCACGCCTAAAGACGGACCAAGTGCCGGAATTGCCATGTTAACTTCTTTAGTGTCATTGTATACCCAAAGAAAAGTGAAGAAAAATTTAGCCATGACCGGCGAGATTACACTTCGTGGTAAAGTATTGCCGGTTGGTGGTATCAAAGAAAAAATATTGGCAGCGAAAAGAGCCAATATCAAAGAAATCATTTTGTGTCACGAAAACAAAAGTGATATCGATGAAATCAAACCTGAATACATCGAAGGTTTGACGTTTTATTACGTAAAAGAAATGAGTGAAGTGATTGACGTAGCTTTGACCAATCAAAAAGTAAAAAATGCCAAAACATTGAAATAAAACTCAAATCAGAATGAATACAAAGGCAGGAGCAAAATAAACTCGTGCCTTTTTTTATTAACTTTTTTCCTCCGATATAAAATAATATCTTCGCATTTCCGTTATAGTAATAGCCATAAGCTTATTTTAATGTTTAGAAAAACAATTTGTATTGCCTTTTACCTCGTCGGTTCGGTCGCTTTCGGACAAGTTGGCGGTAGATCAGTATACCAGTTTCTAAACTTAGTTACCTCACCAAGACAAGCGGCTATAGGCGGAAAAGTCATTACTTTTTATGATAACGATGTCAATCAAGCCCATTTTAATCCGGCGTGTATTAATGCGGAAATGGACAATAAATTATCGTTGAATTACGGTAGTTATTTTGGCGAAGTAACCTACGGAACAGCTTCATATGCTTATACCTATGACCGTCATGTGCAAACATTTTTCGGTGGTGTTAATTACGTGAATTACGGAAAGTTTGACGGTTATGATGAAAATGGCCAACAAACATCAGATTTTACGGGAAGCGAAATTGCTTTGTCTTTTGGATATGCTTACAATGTTCCGTTTACCGATTTTTATATTGGTGCCAATGCCAAACTGATTTCTTCCACCTTGGAAAGTTACAACTCCTTTGGTGCAGCGGTTGATATTGGAGCTTTGTTTATTGACACTCGTAATGATGTCAATTGGGCCATTTCTATCCGAAATCTTGGAACACAAATTACGCCTTATGCCGAAACCCGAGAAAAATTGCCTCTGGAAGTATTGATTGGCGTTTCGCAATTGATGGAAAATGTACCGATTCGTTGGCATCTGACATTAGAAAATATGCAACAATGGCAAGTCGCTTTTGCCAATCCAAATAGGGCAGAGGGTAATCTTGATGGCGGTTCTACGCCAGAAAAAGTTTCTTTTTTTAACAATGCATTGCGTCACGTGATTGTGGGTGCCGAATTGTTTCCCGACAAAGGATTCAACATTCGTTTGGGATATAACTTCAGAAGAGCTGAAGAATTGCGTATTTTAGAACAGCGAAATTTTTCCGGATTGTCGGTTGGTTTCGGTTTGAAAATCAATAATTTAAAATTCAATTATTCTTATTCCCGATATACTTTGGCAGCCAATACGAGTTTGTTTGGCCTAACCATCAATTTTTCAGGAAACCGATATTAAAAACCAAAGAAACCGTAGGTTCACGAACACCAAAAAATAATTTTAAAATTGTGAGTAAAAAAATTACCATTGCCATCGACGGATTTTCTTCTACGGGGAAAAGTACTTTAGCCAAACAATTGGCCAAACATTTAGGTTATGTTTATGTTGATTCCGGGGCGATGTATCGTGCGGTGACTTACTTTGCGATGCAAAATGGTTTTATCAGTGCTGAGTTTTTTGACAAAGAAACTTTAATCAATAGTTTGCCATATATCAAATTGCATTTTGAGTTTAACCCTGAATTGGGTTTTGCCGAAATGTATTTGAATGGCGAAAATATCGAAAAGGAAATCCGCACTATTGAAGTATCGAGTTTTGTGAGTAAAGTGGCTGAGGTTTCAGAAGTTCGTACCAAATTAGTAGAACAACAACAAGAAATGGGTAAAGGAAAAGGCATCGTTATGGATGGTCGTGATATAGCCACTGTAGTTTTTCCGGAAGCCGAACTCAAAATATTTATGACTGCCAGTCCGGAAACGCGTGCGCGCCGTCGTTATGACGAATTGCAGGCCAAAGGCGAAAACGTAACTTTTGAAGCAGTTTTAAAAAACGTCGAAGAGCGTGACCATATTGATACCCACAGAGATGATTCTCCTTTAGTTAAAGCAGATGGCGCTATTGAAATCGACAATTCGGCCTTAACACGTGAAGAGCAATTTGAAGCCGTCCTGGCTTTAGTAGATAAAGTTTTGAAATCGTTGTAACTATTTGTTTATCTCAATTTAAATAGTAGATTTACGGGCTATTTCTTTAAACCAAAAACTATTATTTATGAGTATAAAATTGAGATTAACATTGATGAGCTTTCTCCAGTTCTTTGTTTGGGGAGCATGGTTGATTACCGTAGGAAATTATTGGTTTGGCACCAAGCAATGGAGTGGGGAACAATTCGGGGCTATTTTTTCTACTTTAGGACTTTCATCTATTGTTATGCCGGCTATAACCGGAATCATTGCTGACAAATGGATTAATGCTGAAAAACTTTATGGTGTTCTTCATATACTTGGTGGTTTGGCTTTATTATACATTCCACAAGTAGACAACCCAACTACTTTTTATTATGTGATTTTTGCGGCCATGTTGTGCTATATGCCAACCATTTCTTTGTCAAATTCAGTGGCTTATAACATTTTAAAAAGCAATAATTTTGATGTGGTTAAAGAGTTTCCTCCGATTAGAGTTTGGGGAACGATTGGTTTTATTGCTGCGATGTGGATTACCAATTTGACGGGCAACAAAGCTTCTTTTAATATGTTTTATTTGTCTGCGTTTGCGGCCTTTGCTTTAGGTTTTTACTCTTTTAGCTTGCCTAAATGTCCACCACAACGATTGATTTCAGAGAATGCATCCTTGACAGAAAAGTTAGGTTTGAATGCTTTCAAGTTATTCGGAACATACAAAATGGCTTTGTTTTTTATCTTCTCTATGTTTTTGGGTGGTGCTTTGCAGTTAACCAATATGTATGGTGATGTTTATTTATCAGAGTTTGCTAATGTTCCTGAATATGCTGATTCATTTGTGGTGAAATATTCCACCATCATTATGTCGATTTCTCAAATTTCTGAAACCTTGTTCATTTTAGCCATTCCTTTCTTTTTGAAGCGTTTCGGAATCAAACAAGTGATGTTGATTTCGATGTTGGCTTGGGTATTGCGTTTTGGCTTGTTTGCCTACGGAAATCCGGTTGACGGTTTGTGGATGATTGTGATGTCTTGTATAGTGTACGGAATGGCATTTGATTTCTTTAATATCTCGGGGTCACTTTTCGTAGAAACCACTACCGATTCTAAGATACGTTCGTCTGCTCAAGGGTTGTTTATGATGATGTCTAACGGTTTTGGTGCCTTCTTTGGTGGATTAGTAAGTGGTTATATCATTGATGAATTTTTTACTCATGAAGGAGTTCGTGATTGGCACAATATCTGGTTATCGTTTGCGGCCTATGCACTAGTTATAGCAATAGCTTTTGCGGTATTATTCAAACACAAACACGACCCGAATGCGGTAGCGAATGTGAGTCATTAAAAAAATTTAGTTTATATCAATTAGGCCTAACTTATTTTAAAATCTGTTGGGCTTTTTTGTTGCCAAGAATTCAAGACCAATCTCCTCTAGCCCTGACAGGAGCAAGCTACCGTGTAGCGCGGATGGCAGGAAAACGGAAACCAATAAAGCCCAAGCCTTTCGCTTTTAAAAGAAAACCTCTTTTCTCTTGTTTCTGCCCTCTATTTTCTTGTGTTAATTGTTTTGTAATTAAGAAATTATGTTTACTTTTGCAGTCCTTTTGGCGGAGTAGAGTTTCCATTAGGGTTTAAACAATTTATAGCTAACACTGTTGTGTTTTCTATCGCATTAAGAAACTCAAGAAGCACAGCATACAAATTTTTTATCAGCATGTCTGAATTAAACAAAGAACAACAAGCGTTTTTAAACGAATTTAACTGGCACAATTACGCAGAAGGAATTGATGCAGTTGATCAGAAAAACTTACAAGAGTTTGAAGATTTAGTAACTAAAACTTTCATTTCTACTGATCAAGAAGAAGTAGTAGAAGGTGTGGTAGTTAGAATCACTGACAGAGACGCCATCGTTGACATTAACGCGAAATCTGAAGGAGTTATCTCTTTAAATGAGTTCCGTTACAACCCTAACTTAAAAGTGGGTGACAAAGTTGAGGTATTAATTGACGTTCGTGAGGACAAAACAGGTCAATTGGTATTATCACACAGGAAAGCAAGAACTATCAAATCATGGGATAGAGTTATTTCTGCTAATGAAACAGGAGAAATCGTAAACGGTTTCGTGAAATGCAGAACTAAAGGTGGTATGATCGTTGACGTATTCGGTATCGAAGCGTTCTTACCGGGATCACAAATTGATGTGAAACCAATCCGTGACTATGATGTATATGTAAACAAAATGATGGAATTCAAAGTGGTAAAAATTAACCACGAATTCAAAAACGTTGTTGTTTCACACAAAGCGCTTATCGAAGCTGACATCGAAGTTCAGAAAAAAGAAATCATTGGTCAATTAGAAAAAGGACAAGTATTAGAAGGTGTGGTTAAAAACATTACTTCTTATGGTGTGTTTATTGACTTAGGTGGTGTTGATGGATTAATCCACATTACTGACCTTTCTTGGTCAAGAATCAACCACCCAAGTGAAGTACTTGAATTAGACCAAAAATTAAACGTTGTAATCCTTGATTTTGATGATGAGAAAACAAGAATTCAATTAGGTTTAAAACAATTAAACGCTCACCCATGGGATGCTTTAGACTCTAAATTAACTATTGGAGATAAAGTAAAAGGTAAAGTAGTGGTAATCGCTGATTACGGTGCATTTATCGAAGTGGCTGAAGGTGTTGAAGGTTTAATCCACGTTTCTGAAATGTCATGGTCAACTCACTTAAGAAGTGCTCAAGATTTCGTTAAAGTAGGTGATATTGTTGAGGCAGTTATCTTGACTCTTGATAGAGACGATAGAAAAATGTCTTTAGGTATCAAACAAATGACACAAGATCCATGGACAGATATCACGTCTAAATATCCTGTAGGTTCTAAACACACAGGTATCGTTAGAAATTTTACTAACTTCGGTATATTCGTTGAGTTAGAAGAAGGAATCGACGGTTTAGTGTACATCTCTGACTTGTCTTGGACTAAGAAAATCAAACACCCGTCTGAATTCATCAATGTAGGTGACAAATTAGACGTAGTAGTATTAGAGTTGGATGTAGAAGGTCGTAAGTTATCTTTAGGTCACAAACAAACTACTGAAAACCCTTGGGACAAACATGAAGATGCTTTCGCTGTAGGTACTATCCACACCGGAACTATCGCTGAGATTGTTGACAAAGGTGCTACTGTAGATTTCGGAGATGATGTAGTTGCGTTTATTCCAACACGTCACTTAGAAAAAGAAGACGGTAAAAAATTGAAAAAAGGCGATGTAGCTGATTTCAAAGTTATCGAGTTCAATAAAGAATTCAAAAGAGTAGTTGCTTCGCATACTGCAATCTTTAGAGAAGAAGAAGAAAAAAATGTTAAAGCTGCTACAGAATCTGTTGCTGCTTCTAACAACAATAATCAAGCTTCAACTTTAGGAGATAACAATGATAT
>JBDLVY010000216.1:0-3262 GCA_039804545.1 Bacteroidota bacterium
TTTTGGTGACCAATGGTGATTTGTGCATTAAAAAAATCAGGACCGGATTGCTTCAAATATTGTCCCGTATTGACAATCGTCAGTTCTTCTCCCGAAACCGTTGTTAGGTTGGAAAAGGCAAACTTCTTATATTGCCATACATAATGAAGAAAATCTTCTTTCACGATTCTAATTTTTTAACCAAAGTAAGAATTTTACTTTTATATTCAAAATTTTTGTAATGAAAAAATTACTTTTTATTTTACTTATACTGATTTCAGGAAATTGCTTTTCTCAAAATTATAAAATCACTTACCAGAAAAGTTCTAATGGAAACTTGATAGAAAACCAAGATTTGATTTGGGTTTATGCATTCGGGAACCTAACGGTTGTAGGCACAGAAAATGTTTTTACAAGAAAAGCACAATTCCCTTATGAAATAACAGTAATTGACCGAGATACTATAAATTCATTTCGACAAATAGCTTATTTAAACAACGACGATAGTATCAGTACCGAAGACAGTACTACATTGGCCAAGCAAACTTTTGAATATTCAAATGACACCAAGAAAATTTTAGGGTACCATTGTAAAAAAGCCAAAACCATAGTCAACTCCAATACCATTGAGTTTTGGTACACCGATGAATTGAAAGTCAAAGGTTCGCCAACGGTTTTAGGGCAGAATTTGGGCTTAGTTTTAGAAATGACCAGAAATGGCAACTTCTCCATTACTGCAACTGCCATAAACAAGACTAGCTTTTTTCCACCTATCCTAACCCCAAAAAAGCAAGTTGACGCATTAACTTATAAAGACTTGCTTTGGAAAAGCCGTTTCACTACCATTTCCGTTTTCAAAGACCAAATCATCAACTTTTCCGATGCTTCGACCCGAGGCAAAGCCGAATTGAGCGAAGCTAAGTCGAATGATTCTATTTTGCGTTTTGCCAATGGAACAATAGCGGTGCGCAAAGTGAAATTTCCCGAAATTAAAATTGGGAGCCAAATTTTTGTCGATATCACCGAACAATCCAACGGCGATGCCTATGACAGAACCGGTTCGTTCTTTATGATTCCAACGGATAAAGAACTATCGTTTTTGAATGGGTTGCAAAATGGCGCCAAAACTTTACCCATTTACACCAATGGCAACGGCAAAGAATACCAAGGTGTAATAAGTACCGAAAACTACAACCCTTTGGTAGAATTGATGCGGTTCTTTACGCCTTTTGGGGTCAAACAATACAATTATTTAGAGTTGAAAAATAAAACCTGGGCCGAAAACGTATTGTATCGTCAAGACGTAACCGATTTAAGAAGTTTATTGAGTGGTAAAGAAGTTTGGCTTGGCATCAACATTGGCAATTATGACAAAGGTGGCCATAAAGTGTCGGCCAATATTACCATTCATACTGAGGAAGAAAGTAAAGTTAAACCAACGCAAATTGTGCCTTTGTTTTGTACCAATAATATCATGGAAATGGCGGGTCAGGAATATGGAACAATGTTCAATAATGACAAAGGTTTGGAAATGACTTTCAACTTAGACAAACCCATGAAGAATTGCAAACTTCGTTACATCACTACAGGTCATGGCGGTTGGGAAAACGGCGATGAATTTGTACCGAAGAAAAATTCCATTTATTTGGATGGAAAAGAAACATTCAGTTTTACACCTTGGCGACAAGATTGTGGTTCATATAGATTATCCAATCCTGCTTCGGGGAATTTCCCGAACGGGCTTTCTTCTTCAGATTATAGCAGAGCCAATTGGTGTCCGGGAACAGTTACGAATCCCATCTTTATCGACTTAGGTGATTTGGATGCCGGAACCCATACCCTACAAATTAAAATCCCTCAAGGGTTGCCGGAAGGTGGCAGTTTTAGTGCTTGGAATATTTCTGGGGTTTTGATAGGAGAGTTATTCAAGGGATAAGAGAAAAGGGACAAGACTTTTACTTTTGCCTTATCCCTTTTGCCACCGCGCCGTCTGGCCCGTTCGCTAAAAATATCCACTGGACATTTTATTAACGCTCCGTCCTATTTTATCGAACTGATAATATCGTGTTTCGTAATAATATGATGTTTCCCATTTCCTAAATCAACGAGAACCGCTTGGTTGTCTTTGTTGATGAGTTTGGAAATCTCTTCAATCGGAGCATTAGCATTCACAATTGGATAAGGTTTACCCATGATTTCACGAATGGGTTTATCGGCTATGTTTTTGTCTTCTACGTAGCTTCTGAACAAGTCAGTTTCATCTATGCTTCCTACAAATCCAGTGGTATCAATTACAGGAATTTGTGAAATATTGTATTTTTTCAAACGTTCGATAGCGTGTGACACCAATTCTTCGGTGCGCACAATTACCAATGGTTTGTCTTTGTGGTCTTTGATCACGTCTTCGGCTTTGGTAATTTCTTCGTCTAAGAAACCTCTTTCGCGCATCCAATCGTCATTGAACATTTTCCCTACGTAACGACTTCCACTGTCGTGAAAAAGAACCACTACAACATCATTAGGACCAAAATGCTCTTTCAACTGGTGCAATCCTTTGACACAAGCTCCGGCAGAATTACCCACGAAAATCCCTTCTTCTAAAGCAATTTTACGGGTATAAACAGCGGCATCTTTATCAGTTACTTTGGTGAAGCCGTCAATCACAGAAAAGTCGACATTTTTAGGCAAAATATCTTCTCCGATTCCTTCAGTGATATAAGAGTAGATTTCGTTTTCGTCAAAGATTCCGGTTTCGTGGTATTTTTTGAATACCGAACCATAAGTATCAATTCCCCAAACTTTGATATTTGGATTTTTTTCTTTTAAATATTTACCGATTCCAGAAATGGTTCCACCGGTTCCAACACCAACCACAAAATGGGTTACTTTACCTTCGGTTTGTTCCCATATTTCCGGTCCGGTTTGCTCATAATGCGCTATCGCATTGCTTGGATTGTCGTATTGATTGACATACCATGAATTCGGAATTTCAGTCCCTAATCTTTTGGAAACCGAATAATACGAACGCGGATCAGTGGGTTCAACATCGGTGGGACAAACAATTACTTTGGCACCAACGGCTCTCAAAATGTCCATTTTTTCTTTGGATTGTTTATCGGTAATCACGAAAATACATTTGTATCCTTTTACGATGGCTGCCAAGGCCAATCCCATACCGGTATTGCCTGAAGTTCCTTCTATGATGGTACCGCCCGGTTTTAATCGGCCGTCGGCTTCGGCGTCTTCGACCATTTTGAGTGCCATTCTGTCTTTGGTAGAATTG
>JBDLVY010000217.1:0-3973 GCA_039804545.1 Bacteroidota bacterium
TCTGTAGCCACAACTAATTCTCTTTTTCTAAAACTGGCACTCACTTGTTGCTCAGGATTAATCACTTTAATTTTTCCGGTAACTTCCATAATTATTGTTTTGCTAAAAGCACTTTCCAAGCCGAAAGCACTTCATTATTATTCAAATATTCTTTTGCCTTTTGGTGTATCTTTTGCTCATCATCTGAACTCAAAACGCCTTTCACCGCAAAATTCTGTTGTACAAATATAGTAATTTCTTCTTGCGTTGGCAATGCTTCTACATTTCCTAATTTACCCAAATCATTCCCGTCAAAAACTAGACTTTTCTTGATAAAATCCGGAATCGAATCTACGCCTATTCCCAATGTCACCAAAGGTTTTTCTACTTCAAACAAACCTACATTAGAGCGTGAATACCAATTGCCACCCAATCTTGAAACCAAATCAATTTTGCTCTGGTCAATCGCGCCTTTGTCATCCAACACGTTTTCATTGATGTGAATTTTCACCACTTCGCAAATAATCAAATTGCCTGCGCCGCCCTGATTTCCTAAGGCTATAATTTCGTTGACTTTGCACTCCATTTGCACCGGACTTTCGGCCACGCGAAACGGCTTCACCATATCCGAAGGCAACATCGTCAAACCGGATTTCAGGAATTCATTCACCCCATCGGCATATTCCGTACTCGATAACGACGCTTGTTGTACGATATCATAATTTACCACATTAATCACCACTTCTTTAGTCGCTTCACAGTTTTCTAAAGTGTGTTTGGTCGTATTATTTCTCACGCGTCGAGCCGGCGAAAAAACCAAAATCGGCGGATTCGAACTAAACACATTAAAAAAGCTAAAAGGCGACAAATTAGGCTTCCCGTTTTTATCAACAGTGCTGGCAAAAGCAATCGGGCGTGGCGCTACCGCACTTTGCAAATAACCTTGCAATTGTGCCGGCGACAGTGTATGAGGTTCAAAACTGAGCATATATTTTGTTTTTCCCAAAAATACAATTTTAATTGATTTCAGGAGCGAAAGGTTCGGGCATTCTTGGAATCCGTATTCCTGCTTTCTGTTACAATCAACTTTTGCAAAGTTGATTTCCTCGGCAATCAGGGCTAAACAGAAATCGTCTTGCACTTTTGGTGCTTTTGTCTATATTTATAAAAAATTTCAGCATGCAGTTTTCCGAAAAAAGAAACACCACCCGTTGGATTATCATTATGGCTTCCTTTGTCATCGTGGCTTTAATCCTTTGGAACACATATACCTTTTTTCAAATCTTTAAAAACGAAGAACGCTTAAAGATGGAACTTTGGGCCAAATCCCAAGAAACTTTAATCAACGCCAACGAATACACCGATGTAGATTTGCCCTTGCAGATTCTACAAACCGCGACCATTCCTATTATTGTCACCGAAAAAGATTCTATCATCAACACCAAAAACATTGATGAGGATATTTTAAAAGACAAAACCAAACTCAAAAGTTTTTTACAAAAACTAAAAAACCAAAATGACCCGATTGTCATGCAAATCTCAGAAGGAAGAACACATAGTTTGTACTATGGTGACTCCTCTTTATTGAATAAATTAAAATACTATCCGGTAGCTTTGTTGCTGATTATTTTTCTTTTTGGTGGCTTGGTTTACAATTTTTACCGCAGTACCAAAATGGCTACGCAAAACAAACTTTGGGCTGGTATGGCCAAGGAAACCGCACACCAAATCGGCACACCTTTGTCTTCCTTAATCGGTTGGCTCGAAATCATGAAAGCCGATAATGTCGCCGAAACTACCATCGTTGAAATTGAAAAAGACATCACCCGACTCCAAACCATCACGGATAGATTTTCAAAAATCGGTTCCGAACCTATTCTTGAAAAAAGAAATATTATTGAAGAAACTGAACAGTCTTTTGATTACTTGCGGTCAAGATTTTCTAAGCAAGTCGAGTTCTCTTTCAAAGCCCCTAAAAAACCCATTATGGTTTTGCTCAATCCGGCTTTACACAGTTGGACAGTAGAAAATTTAGTCAAAAATGCCATCGACGCCATGAAAGGCAGAGGCCAACTTTCGGTCGTCATTGAAAGCGATACTACAGAGGTGAAAATACTGGTAACCGATACCGGAAAAGGCATTCCGAAGAACCAATTTAAAAGAGTCTTTGAACCCGGTTTTACGACCAAAAAACGCGGTTGGGGATTAGGCTTATCTCTAACCAAAAGAATAGTCGAAGAATACCACAAAGGCAAAATCAAAGTCGCTCATTCCGAAATAGGCAAAGGCACTACCATGCAGGTTTCTTTTAAAAAGGCATAAAAAAAATCCCGATGACTCGGGATTTTCTTTTTATAAATTACTTTGAATGGCTTTGGCCAAATCTTCAAACTCTTCTTTGGTCAGTGCAACTTTCCGTTGGAAACGCATATCATCCATATCGTGAAGCGGAATCAAATGTACGTGAACATGCGGCACTTCTAAACCAACCACAGCCACGCCTATTCTTTTACAAGGAACGGTTTTCTCAACCGCTTTGGCTACTTTTCGGGCAAATTGCATTAAGCCTAAATAGTGCTCTTCTTCCATGTCGAAAATCTTATTAATTTCCTGCTTCGGAATGCAAAGTGTGTGTCCTTTGGCATTGGGATTTACATCTAAAAAAGCCAAATAATTATCGTCTTCGGTAATTTTATATGCCGGAATTTCTCCGTTGACTATTTTGGTGAATATAGAACTCATTTAGTCTCTTGATATTTCTAAAATTTCAAAATTTAATTTTCCGTTAGGCACACTGATTTCGGCAATTTCACCTACTTTTTTACCCAACAAACCTCTACCAATTGGAGAACTCACTGATATTTTTCCGGTTTTTAAATCGGCTTCGCTTTCGGCTACCAAAGTGTACTTCATTTCCATGCCGTTCGCTTGGTTTTTGATTTTTACATTGGATAAAACCAACGCTTTAGAAACATCTAATTGGGACTCATCAATCAGTCTGGCGTTAGAATATACTTCTTCCATTTTGGCGATTCTCATCTCCAACATGCCTTGTGCTTCTTTGGCTGCGTCATATTCTGCATTCTCCGACAAATCGCCTTTATCTCTGGCTTCTGCAATGGCTTGGGAAGCTTTTGGTCTTTCTATACTTTTAAGTTGTTCTAATTCGTCCCTCAATTTCTTTAGTCCTTCTGCCGTGTAATAAGATACTGTACTCATAATTTCATCATTTATATAAATAGAAAAAATCCCATCGCAACGGGATTTCTTTTTGCAAAGATATTATTTTAAACTTATTTCAAATTTGTTCACGTTATATAACGTATGTCAAAGTTAATTAAATTAAATTTGTTTCGCTATAGTAATTCAATAAATTTATATGAAAAAGATAATCGTTCTTTTATTATTCTTGCCTTTTGCTTTTGGTTGTGAAAGTGGCAGTATCAATAACCGTAATCCTAATATTCCTAATTATACGGTTTATTTACAAATTAATATGAGTTTGCCCGGTTACAGTAATTTACAGTTTCCTAGCAACCACATTATCGATTATTCTCAAGGCGCGCGAGGCATAGTTGTTTTCAATAACGGCACCGGATTTGTAGCCTTTGATTTGGCTTGTCCTAACCAAGCTTTCGCCTCTTGTACTACACCAATGACCATTAGTGGCATTGAGGCTACTTGCGATTGCGACAATACGGTTTACAACTTATTCTCGGGGCAAAGTCCGGGTCAGCAATATCCAATGAAACAATACCGTGTAGACATTAGTGGAAACACCTTAATTATAACCAATTAAACAAAAAGCCGAACAATCTTGTTCGGCTTTTTTTGTTTTAAAATTTCAAAGTCAATCCGGCTAAGAAATTGATGCCCGCTTGCGGATAATAATAAGGATAAACATCCCACATATATCCGTTGGAGACATACTTTTTGTCGAGTATATTATTGACCAAACCGGTAAAGACAACCGATTTAAAAATAGATTTAGGTT
>JBDLVY010000218.1:0-9218 GCA_039804545.1 Bacteroidota bacterium
TTCGTACATT
This sequence comes from Bacteroidota bacterium, assembly GCA_039804545.1. GTDB lineage: Bacteria > Bacteroidota > Bacteroidia > Flavobacteriales > Flavobacteriaceae > Flavobacterium. Next base: position 11 of record JBDLVY010000218.1, read on the forward strand.
CCGTCTTCAATAGAAATGATTGGATAGTTGGTTGCCAATGAGGCCAAATATTCTGCTTGTTCTTTTGATGTTCTGATTTTTCCGGTAGCGCCTTCAAATTTCGTGTAATCGTATTTTCCGTCTACATAAAACTCAGAAGCAGCACAGTCAAGCGCAATCATCACTTCGTCACCGAATTTATACCCGGCATTTTCTACGGCTTTTTTTATGGTATCTAAAGCATCTTCCGTTCCGCCGGCCAAGTTGGGTGCAAAACCACCTTCATCGCCTACAGCAGTCGACAAATTTCTATCGTGTAATACTTTTTTCAAGTTGTGGAAAATCTCTGTACCCATTTGCATAGCATGAGTGAAAGAAGTCGCTTTTACCGGCATAATCATAAACTCTTGAAAAGCAATCGGAGCATCAGAGTGAGATCCACCATTGATGATGTTCATCATTGGCACTGGCAACGTATTGGCAGAAACTCCACCAACGTATCGGTATAATGGCAATCCTAATTCGTTAGCAGCTGCTTTAGCTACCGCCAAAGAAACACCTAAAATAGCATTGGCACCTAGGTTTGATTTATTAGGTGTGCCATCCAATTCAATCATCAATTGGTCGATATGATTCTGTTCAAAAACCGAAACACCCATTAACTCGGGAGCGATTTTAGTATTTACATTTTCTACTGCTTTTAAAACTCCTTTTCCCATGTAAGCTTTGCCTCCATCTCTCAATTCTACTGCCTCATGTTCGCCCGTTGAAGCACCACTTGGAACAGCAGCACGACCTAAAACGCCGTTTTCAGTTACTACATCTACTTCAATGGTTGGATTTCCTCTTGAGTCAAGGATTTGTCTTGCGTGAACTTTAATAATAATACTCATTTTTATGAAATTAGATTTTTGTTATTAAATTTTAGAATTATCACAAATATATTCCATCTTTTTTTATCAATTTGACAATTGACCCGAATGTTATTAACGCAAACGTTTTAGTATTGTCGAATTTTTTGGAGCGAATGGCAAGCGCACTTCAGCAATCCATATTCCCGCTGTCCGAGTTACGCGGTAACTCTTCCCATCGGGGCTAGATAGTAAGTCTTAAACCGTTTGCAAACTTTTGGCTTTGCTGATATTGGCGATAAATTCATCGAACAAATACGAAGAATCATGTGGTCCTGGACTGGCTTCCGGATGGTATTGCACCGAAAAGCAGTTCTTAGATTTCATACGCATTCCGGCAACGGTATTGTCATTGATATGATAGTGTGTGATTTCTAAATCGGGATGTTTTTCCAGTTCTTCTCTGTTGACAGCGAATCCATGGTTTTGCGAAGTGATTTCTCCTTTTCCGGTCAAGACATTCATGACAGGATGGTTGATTCCTCGGTGACCGTTGAACATCTTGTAAGTCGACACACCATTCGCCAAACCAATAATTTGATGTCCTAAACAGATGCCAAATACGGGTTTGTCTGAAGCTATCATTTCTTTTGCTACTCCGATTACACCTTCTAAAGGTTCTGGATCACCAGGTCCGTTTGACAAGAAATAACCGTCAGCGTTGAAGGATTTTAGTTCTTCGAAAGTGGCGTTGTATGGAAATACTTTAATGTAGCAATCTCTTTTGGCTAAGTTTCTCAAGATGTTTCTTTTGATGCCTAAGTCTAAAGCTGCTATTTTGTAAGTAGCATTTTCGTTACCAAAAAAATAAGGTTCTATTACAGAAACAGTTGAAGCCAGCTCCAACCCTTTCATATCGGGCACGTTGGCCAATAATTTTTTTAATTCTTCTATCGGAGTGCCGTCGGTACAGATTACTGCGTTTTGGGCACCGTTGTCTCGAATGTAGCTTACCAAAGCTCTGGTATCAACGTCTGAAATACAGATAAGATTTTCTTTTTCGAAGTAATCATAAAGATTGCTTTGGGAATCAGGGCGCGAATGGGTAAAACTGAAGTTTTTACAAACCAGTCCGGAGATCATGATTTTATCGGCTTCTACTTCGTTGGCATTCACTCCGTAGTTTCCAATGTGTGGATTGGTTGCTACCATGATTTGTCCGAAATAAGACGGATCGGTAAAGATTTCCTGGTAACCGGTCATTCCGGTATTGAAACAAACTTCGCCAAAGGTTTTACCGGAGATTCCTATTGATTTGCCGTAAAAGATGGTGCCGTCTGCTAGCAGTAAGAGGGCTTGTGGTCGTGTGGTGTACTTCATTATCTTGTTGTGTTGTCGTTGTGCAAAATTAAATTATTGTACTGTGATAATAAAACGGAATTATAAAAGTTTATAAACATTCCTTTAGTTTCCTTTCTAGCCCCGATTGACGCAATCTCGTCTTTTGGGACGAGAGGCAAAAAGCGGGAAAATGGATTCCAGATAAAGCCCAAACCTTTCGCTTCTAAAACTATAAACGGTCAGTTTAAGCCAAAAAAAAAGGATAAACAAAACGTTTATCCTTTATATTTAAGAATGGGCAACCATTAGGCTTCCTCTTCTTTAGATTCTTCATCTGCCGGAGCTTCTGGAGATTGCTCTGCTGGAGTTTCTTCAACTTCTGCTACTGCAGGAGTTTCTTCCACTTCTGCAACCGGAGTTTCTTCCACTGCAGGAGTTTCTACTACCTCTGCAACCGGAGTTTCTTCTACTACGTCTTCTACAACTGGTGCAGCTTCTACTGCAGGAGCAGCAGCTACAGGAGCTTTTTCAGCAGTAGTCGCTTTTTTAGCACGACGTGTTCTACCTTTTTTCTCTTCTTTTTTACCTCCGTTGTATAATTCGTTGAAGTCTACTAACTCAATCATTGCCATATCAGCGTTATCTCCTAAACGGTTACCCATTTTGATGATACGAGTGTAACCACCCGGACGATCACCTACTTTAGGAGCTACTTCTCTGAATAGTTCAGTTACTCCATATTTGTTACGTAGGTAAGCGAAAACGATACGTCTGTTGTGCGTTGTGTCTTCTTTTGATTTTGTTACTAATGGCTCAACAAATTGTTTAAGCGCTTTAGCTTTAGCAACAGTAGTGATAATACGTTTGTGTTCGATAAGAGAACAAGCCATATTAGCCAACATAGATTTTCTATGTCCGGTCTGTCTGCTTAAATGATTTACTTTTTTTCCGTGTCTCATGACGTTCTTTTTTAACCTTCATCTTGCTACAATCCATTTAAGGAGAGCAAAATATGAAGTAATTTATTCTTTATCTAATTTGTATTTACCTAAGTCCATTCCGAACGTCAAATTCTTGTTGGCCACCAATTCGTCTAACTCGGTTAGCGATTTTTTACCAAAATTACGGAACTTCATTAAGTCGTTTTTGTTGAAAGATACAAGATCTCCAAGGGTGTCAACTTCGGCTGCTTTCAAACAGTTTAGAGCTCTTACTGATAAATCCATATCTACAAGTTTAGTTTTTAACAACTGTCTCATGTGTAAAGATTCTTCGTCGTAAGATTCTGTTTGAGCAATTTCATCAGCTTCAAGAGTGATTCTCTCATCAGAGAATAACATAAAGTGGTGAATTAAAACTTTGGCTGCTTCTGTTAAGGCATCTTTTGGATTGATTGAACCATCAGTTTTGATTTCGAAAACTAATTTTTCATAATCTGTTTTTTGCTCCACACGGAAGTTTTCAATGGCATATTTTACATTTTTTACCGGAGTAAAAATAGAGTCTGTAAAGATAGTGCCAATGGCTGCATTTTGTTTTTTGTTCTCCTCAGCAGGAACATAACCACGACCTTTTTCAATCGTAAGTTCCATATTAAGGTTCACTTTACTGTCAAGGTTACAAATGATCAACTCAGGGTTTAACACTTGGAAACCGGAGATAAATTTTTGAAAATCACCAGCAGTAATTTGGTCTTTTCCTGAGATTGAGATAGAAACTGTTTCATTATCTACATCTTCTATCTGACGTTTGAAACGTACTTGTTTTAGATTTAGGATAATTTCAGTAACATCTTCAACAACTCCTGAAATAGTAGAGAACTCGTGCTCAACTCCTTCGATACGAACCGAAGTGATGGCATAACCTTCTAACGCAGAAAGTAAAACTCTTCTAAGTGCATTACCAACTGTCAATCCGTATCCTGGTTCTAAAGGTCTGAATTCAAACTTACCTTCAAAATCGGTTGAATCGATCATGATAACTTTATCGGGCTTCTGAAAATTAAATATTGCCATAATTTAGACTAAGGTCAATTATTATTTGTTGTACAACTCTACGATTAATTGTTCTTTAATGTTTTCTGGAATCTGAAGTCTTTGAGGGACAGAAACGAAAGTTCCTTCTTTGGTATCATTATTCCAAGTAATCCACTCATATACTTGAGAAGAATTGGCTAATGAACGCTCGATAGCTTCAACAGATTTAGATTTTTCACGAACAGCAACTTTGTCACCAGCTTTTAAGTGGTAAGAAGGGATGTTTACCAATTCTCCGTTTACAGTGATGTGACGGTGAGAAACGATTTGTCTTGCTGCTCTTCTTGAAGGCGCAATTCCCATTCTGAATACAACGTTATCTAAACGAGCTTCACATAATTGTAAAAGGATTTCACCTGTTACTCCTTTAGAAGCAGCTGCTTTTTCGAAAAGGTTTCTGAATTGTTTTTCTAAAATACCGTAGGTATATTTAGCTTTTTGCTTTTCCATTAACTGAACAGCATATTCAGATTTTTTACCTCTTTTTTTAGCCATCCCGTGTTGTCCGGGTGGATAATTTCTTTTTTCGAAAGACTTGTCTTCTCCGAAAATTGCTTCGCCAAACTTACGGGCGATTCTTGTACTTGGACCAGTATATCTTGCCATTTTAAATTGTTTTAAGATAGAGATTATGAATTCAGGTCGAATCCTTCGATAATCTTTGTTCTATCTTGATTATACTATAATTATACTCTACGTCTTTTAGGAGGACGACATCCGTTGTGCGGCATTGGAGTAACGTCAATGATTTCGGTTACTTCAATTCCTGAATTATGAATAGATCTGATAGCAGACTCACGTCCGTTACCCGGTCCTTTTACATAAACTTTTACTTTTTTAAGACCAGCTTCTAAAGCCACCTTTCCACAATCTTCTGCTGCCATTTGAGCTGCGTATGGAGTGTTCTTTTTAGAACCTCTAAAGCCCATTTTACCGGCTGAAGACCAAGAGATAACTTCACCTTTTTTGTTTGTTAACGAAATGATGATGTTATTAAAGGTTGCATTAATATGAGCTTCACCCGTTGATTCAACGATAACTTTACGTTTTTTTGCAGTCGTTTTAGCCATACTATTTATTATTTAGTTGCTTTTTTCTTGTTAGCAACAGTTTTTCTTTTACCTTTTCTTGTTCTAGAGTTGTTCTTAGTTCTTTGTCCTCTTAAAGGAAGACCAGATCTGTGACGGATACCTCTATAACATCCAATATCCATTAAACGTTTGATGTGCAATGACACTTCTGAACGAAGCTCACCTTCAATTTTGTAATATGATACCGCTTCACGGATTCCTCCGATTTCGTCATCATTCCAATCTTGAACTTTTTTATCTTGGCTTACTTGAGCTTTTTCTAAAATCTCAATTGCTCTACTTCTACCTACTCCGAAGATATAGGTTAAAGCGATAACTCCTCTTTTGTTTTTTGGGATGTCTACCCCTGCTATTCTTGCCATAACTTATCCTTGTCTTTGTTTAAATCTAGGATTCTTTTTATTAATCACGTACAATCTGCCTTTGCGACGTACAATAATGCACTCGGCACTTCTTTTTTTAACTGATGCTCTTACTTTCATATTAGTAGCTTTAGTATCTATAAGTAATTCTTGCTTTTGACAAATCATAAGGGCTCATTTCCAGTTTCACTTTGTCACCAGGTAACAATTTGATGTAATGCATACGCATTTTTCCAGAGATGTGAGCAATCACAATATGTCCATTTTCTAATTCTACACGAAACATAGCATTGGATAATGCTTCAATGATCGTTCCGTCTTGTTCTATTGCTGATTGTTTTGCCATAAAAATTAAGCTACTGCTTTTCTATTTTTACCACTTTTCATCAATCCGTCATAGTGTTTATTCAATAAATAAGAATTTATTTGTTGAATAGTATCGATAGCTACACCAACCATAATGATTAATGAAGTACCACCATAGAACATTGCCCAAGATTGTTGCACATCAAGACTAACAACAATGGCTGGGAACACAGCGATTAATGCTAAAAATAATGAACCAGGGAATGTTATAAGAGACATGATTCTATCTAAGAAATCTGCTGTTTCTACTCCGGGTTTAACCCCAGGAATAAAACCGCCACTTCTTTTTAAATCATCGGCCATTTTGTTTGTTGGAACTGTAATTGCAGTGTAGAAGAATGTGAATATTAAAATCAACAAAGCAAATACAAAGTTGTACCAAAATCCGAACATATTACTAAAAGTACCTGCTATAGACTGAGACGTTTCAGATTTTGAAAGTCCGGCTAAAGCCGCTGGGATGAACATAATCGCTTGTGCGAAGATGATTGGCATAACTCCGGAAGAGTTTAATTTTAATGGAATCCACTGTCTGTTACCACCCATCATGTCTTGTTCAAAATCACCTGTTGTTGTACGACGAGCGTACTGTACAGGAATTTTTCTAACAGCCATTACCAATAGAACACAAGCAATGATTACCAATAACCAAACTACAATTTCGAATACCAATAACATCGGACCACCATTATTGTTGGTCACTTTAGAGGTAAACTCTTGAATTAGTGCTTGTGGTAATCTGGCTAAGATACCCACCATAATTAATAGTGAAATACCATTACCAATACCTTTGTCTGTAATTTTTTCACCTAACCACATGGCAAATATTGTACCTGTAGTTAGAATCAATACTGAAGAGAACAAAAATTGAAATGAATCAAATCCTAAAAGGAATGCTCCAGGAGGCAAAGTAGTGTATAGGTTATAGATATAACCAGGTCCTTGTACCAAAGTGATAGCGATGGTTAACCATCTTGTAATTTGATTCAATCTTTTTCTGCCACTTTCACCATCTTTTTGCAATTTTTGCAAGTAAGGAATGGCGATACCCATTAATTGAACAACAATTGAAGCTGAAATGTAAGGCATGATTCCCAAAGCAAAAACAGATGCTTTAGAAAAAGCTCCACCGGTAAACATGTCCAAGATTGATCCAATCCCTTTGTCTGTTTGACCTGCTAAGTTTTCTAACTGTGTAGCATCAATTCCCGGAAGAGTTACATGCGCTCCAAATCTGTAAACTAACAAAAGAAGTAACGTTAAAGTTATTCTGGTTCTTAGTTCTTCTATTTTCCAAACATTATTTAATGATTCAAAAAATTTCTTCATTGTAATATCAATTATAAAGTTACAGCTTCACCACCGGCAGCTTCGATAGCCGCTTTTGCAGTAGCAGTAAACTTGTGAGCAGTTACTTTTAATTTTGCTTTTAATTCTCCTCTTCCTAAAATCTTAACCAATTCGTTTTTAGTCGCCAAACGATTCTCTACAATTACTGTAAAATCTACAGTATCTGTAACGGTTCCGTTGTCTACTAATAACTGAAGTGAATCAAGATTAATCCCTTGATATTCTTTACGGTTGATGTTTGTGAAACCAAACTTAGGCACACGTCTTTGAAGTGGCATTTGACCTCCTTCAAAACCAATCTTTTTAGAATATCCTGAACGAGACTTAGCTCCTTTGTGACCTCTTGCAGCGGTACCACCTTTACCAGAACCTTCACCTCTACCTAATCTTTTGTTTTGATTGTGTGTAGAACCTTCAGCAGGTTGTAAGTTACTTAAATTCATAACTATGATTTGTTATTTAACTTCCTCAACGGAAACTAAGTGTTTAACTTTATTTATCATTCCAAGGATAGCCGGATTTGAATCATGCTCCACAACCTGTCCCATTTTACGAAGACCTAAAGCCTCTAATCCTCTCTTTTGTGTAAGAGGACAATTGATTTTGCTTCTAACTTGTTTTACTAATAATTTAGCCATAATTTCCTTGAATTAACCTTTAAAAACTTTTTCTAAAGAAATACCTCTTTGTTTTGCAACAGTAACAGCACTTCTCATTTGTAATAAAGCATCAAAAGTTGCTTTTACCACGTTGTGAGGGTTTGATGAACCTTGTGATTTTGATAATACATCGTGAATACCAACTGATTCAAGAACTGAACGAACAGCTCCACCAGCGATTACTCCGGTACCGTGAGATGCAGGCATCAAATAAACTGCTGCTCCACCAAATTTTCCTTTTTGTTCGTGAGGTACAGATTGACCACTTAAAGGAATTCTAACTAAGTTTTTCTTTGCATCTTCTACTGCTTTGGCAATAGCTTCAGAAACATCTTTAGATTTTCCTAATCCGTGACCTACTACACCGTTTTCATCACCTACTACAACAATAGCAGAAAAGCCGAAAGCTCTACCTCCTTTTGTTACTTTGGTAACACGATTTACACTTACCAGACGATCTTTTAATTCAAGACCGCTAGGTTTTACTAATTCTACATTTTTGTATTTAGACATAATATATTAGAATTTAAGTCCAGCGGCTCTAGCGCCTTCTGCTAATGATTTAATACGACCGTGGTACAAATAACCTCCTCTATCGAAAGTTACTTCTGTAATTCCGGCTTTTAACGCTTTTTCTGCGGCTAGTTTTCCAACTGCTGCGGCAACTTCAACGTTAGTACCTTTAATATCTACTCCTTTATCTTTTGATGAAGCAGCCAATAAAGTAACTCCATTCACATCATCAATTAGTTGTGCATAGATTTCTTTATTACTTCTGAATACAGATAATCTTGGTTTAGCAGCAGTACCGCTAACAATCTTTCTGATTCTGAATTTAATTCTTTGTCTTCTTTCAGTTTTTGTTAATGACATAATACTACTTTTTACGCTGATTTACCTGCTTTTCTTCTTAATACTTCACCAACAAACTTAACTCCTTTTCCTTTGTAAGGTTCAGGCTTACGGAAACCTCTGATTTTTGCAGCGATTTGACCGATTAATTGTTTGTCGAAAGATGTTAACTTAACTACTGGGTTCTTACCTTTCTCCGAAATTGTTTCAAGTTTTACTTCTGGAGCAACCTCTAAAACAATATTGTGAGAGAAACCTAAAGCTAAATCTAATTTTTGCCCTTGGTTTGATGCTCTATATCCTACTCCAACTAATTCTAAT
>JBDLVY010000219.1:0-22232 GCA_039804545.1 Bacteroidota bacterium
CGATGCAGATTACATCGGCGATGAAAATGGTTTCTGCCGCAAAGTTGAAAAAAGCACAAGATGCCATTACAGCAATGCGACCTTATGCCGAAAAATTAACGGAATTATTACAAAGTGTTAGCGCTACTTTAGATGGAGATGCCGGTGGACAATACACAACGCAACGCGAAATAAACAGAGTATTGGTAGTAGCCATTACCTCAAACCGTGGTTTGTGTGGTGCTTTCAACACTAACGTCATTAAGCAAGCAAAAGTAGTAGCCGATGGTTACACCGGAAAACAAGTTGACTTTTTCGCTATCGGTAAAAAAGGAAACGACTTTTTTAGAAAAAGCAATACAGTTATCGATAATAAAAGCGAAGTATTCGACAATTTAACTTTTGAAAATGTCGCCGAAATCGCGGAAGTATTAACCCAGAAATTTGTTTCCGGAGAATACGACAAAATCGAAATCGTATACAACCAATTCAAAAATGCCGCTACACAAATCGTTCAAACCGAACAATTTTTACCATTAGCGCCAATTGCGTCTGACAAACCGGTTTCTTCTGGGGATTATATTTTTGAACCGTCAAAAGAAGAAATTGTGTTGACTTTGATTCCAAAATCATTAAAAACCCAATTGTACAAATCTGTTCGCGATTCATTTGCCGCAGAACACGGAGCGCGTATGACTGCAATGCACAAGGCAACAGACAACGCAACCGAATTGAGAAACCAATTGAAATTAACTTACAACAAAGCGCGTCAAGCGGCTATTACTAATGAGATTTTAGAAATCGTTGGTGGTGCAGAAGCGTTGAAAGGATAATTTCTAAATAATATTTTAAGAAAGAGTGAACATTTGTTCGCTCTTTTTTTTTGGAATGAATTTAATGGTTATTTTTGTTCAATACCTAAAACTTCCTCTTTGAGCCTTTATAAAAATCTTTTCAAGCAAACACTAATCTATGGTTTAGCCACGGTTTTACCGAGAATGATTAGCTTTTTGCTGAATCCTTTATACGTTAATGAATTGCCCAAACAAGAGTTTGCCGATGTCTCTATCGTATTCGCTTGGCTGGTCTTTTTCAACGTGATTTTGTCTTACGGAATGGAAACCGCTTTCTTCCGATTTTACAACACCGAAGATGATAAACAAAAGGTAATTTCAACTGCTACCGTTTCCATATTTTGGACATCAATTGCGTTTTTAGGATTGGCATTGTTATTCAGAAATACTTTGTCACAATGGTCAGCAATCAAAGTTGAATACGTAACGTACACCATTTGGATATTGGTTCTAGATGCTTTGGCGATTATTCCGTTTTCAAGAATCCGAGCCAACAAAAGGCCAATAATGTACGCTATTGTTAAAATAGGCAATGTGATGATTAACATGCTTTTGAACTTGTTTTTCTTATTGCTTTTGCCGCAATTAGCCCAATCTAATCCCGATGGTTTTTTCAATACCATTTATTACGAAAACTTCCAAGTTGGTTATATTTTTGTAGCCAATTTGATAGCCAGTTTACTAACCTTTGTAGTGCTTTCTCCCGATTATTTGAAAATCAATTGGAGTTTTGATTTCAAACTTTGGAAACGAATGATGCAATATGGTTTGCCCATTTTAATCGCAGGTGTAGCCTTTGCCATCAATGAACATTTTGATAAAATTCTCTTAGATTGGATGAATGTATCTAAAGCAGACATCGGCGCTTATTCTGCTTGTTACAAAATCGGAATGTTTATGGTTTTATTCAGAACGGCTTATACTTTGGGAATAGAACCCTTCTTTTTCAGCCATGCTGCCAATGAAAATGCCCAACAAACCTATGCCACAATTACCAAATATTTTGTGATTTTTGGGTCATTTATCAGCCTTTTCGTAATTGCGTTTATCGATTTATTAAAATTGCCTCTTGTTCCGGAAGACAGTTATTGGGTTGCTATTAAAGTGGTGCCGTTGATTGTTTTGGCCAATTTTTTTCTAGGTATTTATACCAATCTGTCGGTTTGGTACAAATTAATTGATAAAACCAGAATGGGCGCTTATATTTCTATAGTTGGTGCTTTGGTGACACTTTTGCTCAATTATTTACTCATCAAACAAGGATTTAGTTATTACGGTTCAGCAATCGCCACCATCGCGGCCTATGGAACGATGATGATTATATCCTATAAAATGGGACAAAAACAATATCCCATTCCTTATGACATTAATACCATTTTAAAATATTTAGGCCTTTCCATTCTCTTTTCGGGAATCTCCTTTTACATCCCGATTTTAAGAGAAAATTATTTCGTTAAGATAATTTTACTATCCTTATTTTTATACTTTATTTATCGCAACGAAAAAGAAACCTTACTCAGAATTATCAAAAGAAAAACCAAGTAAAATGACCATTAAGATCATCAATAAATCACAACACGAATTGCCCAATTATGAAACCATTGCCTCAGCAGGAATGGATTTAAGAGCTAATTTGGCCGAAACAATCGTGTTGAAATCTTTAGAAAGAACCATCGTAAAAACCGGTCTTTTTATAGAATTACCTATAGGTTACGAAGCACAAGTCCGACCAAGAAGTGGTTTAGCGGCCAAAAAAGGTATCACAGTCTTAAACTCACCAGGAACAGTTGATGCGGATTATCGCGGCGAAATTGGCGTGATTTTAGTAAATTTATCCAATGAAGATTTCGTCGTAGAGAACGGAGAAAGAATCGCCCAATTAATCATTGCCAAACACGAACGTGCCGAGTGGATTGAAGTTCAGGAATTGTCTGAAACCTCAAGAGGCGAAGGCGGTTTTGGCAGCACAGGAGTGAAATAGTGCTCAGTGTTCAGTTGATTGTATTCAGTAAAAAAGTAAAACTACTAGCGAACTTTGCGAAAAAACCTTTGCGAACTTTGCGGTTAAATTAAATAAAACATGAAAATTATAGTACCCATGGCCGGTCGCGGATCTCGACTTCGTCCACATACGTTAACCATTCCAAAACCTTTAATTCCCGTTGCCGGAAAACCAATCGTTCACCGTTTGGTAGAAGACATCGCTGGAGTTTTGAATCAGGAAATAGAAGAAGTGGCTTTTATTATTCATGAAAGTTTTGGACAAAAGGTAGAAGAAGAACTCATCGCAATAGCCAAAAAGCTTGGTGCCAAAGGAACCATTTACTACCAAAACGAAGCTTTAGGAACCGGTCACGCCATTATGTGTGCCAAAGATTCTTTGAGCGGACCAGCAGTTATTGCTTATGCAGACACTTTAATTCGTGCCGATTTTGATTTAGACAAAACTGCCGACAGTGTAATTTGGGTCAAACAAGTAGAAGACCCAAGTGCTTTTGGCGTAATCAATTTAAACGAAAACAATGAGATTATCGAACTGGTTGAAAAACCAATAGCATTTGTTTCTGACTTGGCCGTAATTGGGATTTACTATTTCAAAGACGTTGCAGTATTGCGAAATGAATTACAATCCGTTTTAGACAATAACATTATTCACGGCGGCGAATACCAAATTAATGACGGAATCAAACAGATGATGGCAAAAGGCATGAAATTTGTACCCGGAAAAGTGGATGAATGGATGGATTGCGGGAATAAAGATGTGACCGTAGAAACCAACTCTAGGATGTTAGGCTTTTTGCACAATGACGGCGAAAAGTTGATTGCTGAAACCGTTCGATTAGAGAATGCAACCATTATTCCGCCATGTTATATAGGCGAAGATGTTGCCATTATCAACTCAATCGTTGGACCAAATGTGTCATTGGGCAAAGGAACACATGTAAGTAACACCAAAATTCAAAATAGTTTGGTGCAAACCTATGCACACATTAAAAATGCCAAATTAGACAATGCAATGATAGGAAATCACGCTACCTTTGATGGTGATTTCAAAAGCATTAGTATTGGAGATTATTCTGTTTTAGAATAGAAAGAAATGAAAAGACTTGTAGTTTATGGTTTGTTATTCGGAATGTTTTCCATTCCCAATATTGTTGTGGCCCAAGAAGAACCCAACAATATTGCGGTAATAGACGATGGATTTCAAGATCATTTCTATGAAGCACTCAAGCAAAAAAGCATCGAAAATTATGACAAAGCGATTCAGTCATTGGAAAGATGCAAAGAAATTCAGCCTGAAAATGCCGTGGTTTATTTTGAATTGGGTAAAAATTATTTGTCCCAAAAAAAATACAAAGACGCTTACGACAATTTTGAAAAGGTAACCCAAATGGACCCTCAAAACCGCTGGGCTTGGGTTGGCATGTATGATGTTTGTTATGACACACACGACTACAATCAGGCGATTGTCATTGTGCAAAAATTGGTCGAATTCAAAGCAGAGTATAAAGAAGATTTGACTTCACTTTACATGAATACCCAACAGTTTGACAAAGCTTTAGAACTCATCAACGAATTGAATGAAAAGGTTGGAAAGTCGGACAAACGCGAATTGTACAAAGCCGATATTCTCAAAGACGCCAAATACCAATCGGCGGAAAAGAACAATTTGTTAGACCAAATCAAGAAATTCCCCAAAGAAGAATCCAATTATATTGCGTTGATTTATATGTATTCGCAAAGCAATCAGGAAGAAAAAGCTTTGGAAATCGCCAAGAAATTGGAGGCAGCAATTCCAACATCTGATTGGGCACAAGTGAGTTTATTCAAATTTCATTTGAACAATAATGATGGAGACAATGCGGTAAAAGCCATGAATATTGCTTTGCCGAGTAAAAAAATAGATGCTAAAATTAAACACAGAATGCTCAATGAGTTTCTGATTTTTGCCAAAAACAACCCGAAATACGAAGCCGATTTAGACAAGGCCATTGCCTATTTCGACAATGATAAAGATGTCAAAGTAGCTAAAGAAATCGGAAAATTTTATTACGCAAAAGCGGCTTGGCCTAAAGCGGTGAAGTATTTTGAAATGCATTTAAAAAGCAATCCGGAAGATATGGAAACGCTCTTGTTATTGCTTCAGGCTTATACCGAGAACCAACAATTTGAAGTCATGGCCAAAAAAGCTGACGATTTGACGCAATTGTATCCAACGCAACCACAGTTTTATTATTATGCAGGTTTGGCCTACAATCAAACAGGAAACTTCAAGAAAGCCGCTTCCACTTTGGAAACTGGCTTGGATTTTGTTATCGATGATACGGCTTTGGAAATCAATTTCAACATTCAATTAGGGGAAGCTTTCAATGCTTTGGGCGATATGAAGAAGAAAGAGAAGTATTTTGTCAAAGCCAATGAACTCATTAACAAACAAAAGAAATAATGAAGAATTGGTATTTTATAGTGTTGGTCGTTTTTTTTGCTTCTTGTAAGTCAAAAGCCGTAATGGTAGATAAGAGTGCTGCTAAACCAGTTACTGCAACTAATGAAAACGAACTGACTTCCCAAAAAATTATTGAAAATCACTACAACAATAAAAGCGATTTTTCAACGTTATACATTAGATCAAACGCCAAGTACAAAGACGAGGATCAATCTCAAAGTGTATCGGCCGAAATCAAAATTAAAAAAGGAGAAAAGATTTTAGTAAGCATTCGTTTCATAGGAATCACGATGGCCAAAGCTTTGATTACGCCCAAAGAAGTGAAGTATTATGAAAAAATAAACGGTACTTATTTTGAAGGCGATTATGCCTCGTTAAGTGAATGGTTGGGAACGGATTTAGATTTTAATAAAATTCAAAATATGCTTGTTGGGCAACCTATAGACGATTTGACCCAACAAGAATATGCCTCTGAACTAGCAGACAAGTTATACAAACTCAATACCGTTCAGGATAAAACCGAAAAGACTTTTTTCTTTGAGTCGAAAAACTATTTGCTAAAAAAACAAGAAGTAATCCAACCGGAAAAAGAAAGAATGTTTGTTGTGAATTATTCCGATTTTCAAACGTTTGCTTCCGCTATTTTGCCGGCCGGTTTGTTTATTAATGCGGTGCAAAAGAAAGGAAAAACAGAAATTTCCATTGATTATAATTCGGTTACTTTTAACGAAGAACTTTCATTTCCTTACAGTGTTCCCGACGGATATGACCGAATTTTTATAAATTAGACGAGCCAAAATTTATTTTACCATGCCAAGAATCCTTTTCTGCCTTTTATTTTTTTGTTTAGCTACGCCAATGTGGAGCCAACCGCCTACACAAGAAGAACTCGAACAAAGAAAAGCCAAAATCCAACAAGAAATTCTGGAAAAACAAGCGCAGCTGAATTTGATGAAAACCAAAGAAAAATCAGTAGTAGGGCAGTTATTGATTCAAAAAGAAAAAATTGGTCTCAAAGAAAAACTCATCCGCACTACAGAAAAGCAAACCAAATTGTTGAGCAATGATATTTATGTCAACCAACTCAAAATAAACCAGCTCAACCGTGACTTAGATCAACTGCGAAAAGATTACGCAGAGATGATTTTAAAGTCGTATAAGAGCCGTTCGGAACAAAGCCGAGCCATGTTCTTGTTATCGTCCCAAAACTTTCTTCAGGCTTATAAAAGAGCGCAGTATATGAAGCAATATGCGAGCTACCGCAAAATGCAAGGCGAAGAAATTAAAGGCAAAACCAAACAGCTGGAAGATTACAATGTTAAAATAGGCGCGCAAAAATCGGAAAAGGAAAAACTCATAGCCGAGAACGAAAAGGAAAAACAGGAATTGGTAAAAGAAAAGCAAGAGCAGGAAAAAATCGCCAATCAAATTAAAAAGGAGAAAGGCAAAATTTCGGCTGAAATCAAGAAAAAACAAGCCGAAACCAAAAAAATTGATGCTCAAATCAAAAAGATGATTCGTGATGCGATTATAGCGGCCAACAAGAAAACAGCGGCAGCTAACGTAAAAGCCAATCCAAAAATTACGGCAGCAGAGAAGAAAGCCATTGAATCATCTACGAATATCGTTTTAACGCCAGAAGGGAAATTGGTTTCTAATAATTTTAAAGCCAACAAAGGCAGATTGCCATGGCCGGTAGAAAAAGGCGTCATTAGTTTGGGCTATGGTAACCAACCGCATCCGGTTTTTAAAACCATAGAAGTTCACAATAGCGGCATTGAAATTTCAACCGAAAGCGGTGCTTCAGCCAGAGCGGTTTTCTCGGGAGAAGTAGTTCAAATCCAACAAGTGACACCACTTAAAAAAGCCGTTTTGGTCAGACACGGAGATTTCTTTACGCTGTATCAGAATTTAAGTTCAGTAAACGTTCAGCCCGGAGATAAAGTTTCAGCCAAAGAAGTATTGGGCAAAATCAGAACCGACGCCGACGGACGCACCATCCTTAAGTTTGTTATTTCGCAAAACAGTACTTATTTTAATCCGACGACTTGGTTGTCATCAAGATAAAAAAAATCCCGTTTCGTTAGTACTAACAAAACGGGATTTTTTTTTAAGGTAAACAGCATTAGTTCTTTTTAAGTAAAACCTTTTCCTGAGTAAATTGGTAAGCTGCATCTAAGAAAGCAATCATTTTGTTCCAATTGGCATTTGGTTCATAATAGTTTTTATAATACTTAAATGTTTTGATGACCAATTGATTTCCTTTAATCTCTGCGGATGAAGTAAATCCTCCGGTTTCATTTTCTACTTTTTTGTTGAGTTTTTCCAATCCGGAAACGCTGTAACCTGCCGGAATTTCTAAAATAATTTCATTCTCAAATGAACGTGGATAAATCATGTAAATATTGTTTTTTCGGTCTTTCTCTTTTTGGTCGATTTCAATTTGAGAAGTCAAAATCTTCCCAATTTCTATCAAGTATTTGTCGCCCGCTTTTTTGATTAAATTGTTTTTAACCGCAAAAGTCTCTTCCATTTCCAAAGCCGATTTTTTACCGTAACGCCCGGTATTTTTGATTTCAAATTTGTAATCATCTATTTCAAATTCGTACTCTTCTTCCGTTGATTTTTCAAAGGCTTCTTTTTGTTTGTCCTTCATCTTATTGATCAAAGCGGTCAACTCATTGGTGTATTGTTCTTTCTTCTTTTTGTTTTTTACATATTCTAAAAGCTGCGTTGTGCCGTATTTTTTGTAATCTTCATACACATAATCATAGAAATTAAACTTGTCTTTTTGCTCGTTTTCTTTCAAATGGCCTAAATAAGAAGAGGCTCTTTTGATAGAAAAACCGGTAAAGTTATCTAAGGTTAAGGTGGTTATAGTTTTATAACTATTATCCTGATAAGTGCTCGACGGAAGCACGACTGTTGACGCATCGGTTACGCGTTTTCCTTTAGAAACTTCCAACACATAAGCTTTTGAATTTTCAACCGTATAATCAATTTGGTCTGCACTGGTATAAGGCGAAAAGTATTGCAAGTAAACCGGATTTTTTGTGTTCACTCTGATAAGCTTAGTCACATTGCCTTGTATCAATAAATCATCGATAGAACCGTTGTATCTTGGTGTGGCCACAATGATATCATAATCAATCTCATTCTTCTTAAGGAAGTACATAAAATAATTGATAAAAGATTCTTCATAACTAAAGAATATCGGATTGTAACCATAATATTCAAACGGGTAAAAAAGTTTGGCCTCATTGACCACAAAAGCTTCGATGTAACGCGTATAATATTCGTGACGGCAGAAATAATATACTTCGCGAATCTTTTCCTCGTCATTGGCAAATGATTTTCCTTTTAAGAAATCTTTGATGGGATCCAAGTTTCCGGCCGGAACAAACTTTTTGTTGTAATAATCGTAAATATCACATTTGGCAACTGTTTTTTTGATTTCTTTTTCGCTCTCAGCTAAAAAACCATCCGCTAGTTTTTCAAACTTCCCCGAACGGGCAAAAATCACCTGAAATTTGTAACAAGGCATTTCTGCTAAAGGATAAAACCAACGTGGGAATTCGTTCTTTTCAATGTTTTTTTCTGCCAATTCATAGCTTCTTTCACCACTGTTTTTGGTCGGAATTTGTTTCAATTCTGGCGCACCGTTATAGGTGTTGAAGTTTACGAAGAAGTCGTTTTCTGTTTCCAATGTAATTTTCAAATCCATGGTTGGGTATACATCACCCAAAGGCGTTTCTACGGCTTCAAAGCTGTAATCGTAAACCGATTTAAAAGGCTCAATACTATAGAAATAAAAGTCGATGATGTCTCCAACTTCCAAGTTAGGAATGGCCAATTTTTGTTCCCCATTCACTTCCTTTGATTCTTTATCGGTGTCAATTTCCACTTCTTTTCCGTCGGGTTTTACCACTTTTACGCCAATAAAATTAGTTCCTCTTCGCCAAAAACCACTGCCGTAAGCTTTGTTCGAATAGAATTTGGTTTTATAGGAAAACTGTGAAAACTCGGTTACTGCCGCTTGATCTTGAAGTTTAATCCTTTTTCTGATTCCAGAAGTATAGGTAACATTGGCACCAAACTTATGGTAATTATAATGTTCTCTTTTGTGAATGATAACCGCCGATTCGTTTTTCCACTTATCGGGAACCGTATTGGTTTTTTTGAATTCATCTTTGGCACCCCAAAAAAATTCTTTCACTTCTTTTTTATCTTGCGCTACAATCGAAGTGGTAACTAATAGCAAAAGCAATAACAGTTTGGCTTTCATTTGACTTTGGTTTTATTTGGATAAGGTAATTTGTTGGTTGTAATTCTCGATTAGTTTTTTGTTGAAATCATTCCATTTTTCAATTTCATCCGCCTTGATACAACCGTTTCTGAATAGGAAGGTTTTTTTATAAACGATTTCCTTTCCGGTATTTTCAAAACTAATATTGATGTCAAAATTGGGTTCTTTAACCACAAGATTGGTAGGGATTTTGGTCACTTTATAACCTTCGGGAATTTTCAAAGTGATTAGCGAATTGAAGTTGGTTTTATAATCCATTTCATAATCCACTTTTCGGTCTTTCAATTCGAAATTTTTGTACTCATTCATAAAGTCTAAATCCACATAAATTTCATCGTCAAAAGAGGAAACTTTGTTCGAAATAGCAATAGAATAGTCGAGTGTTAAAGGAATATCACGATTATTGAAGTCACTTGTTTTCAATTCTTTTACCTGTATGCTTTTGTTTTGTCTTGATAAAAACCCGTCCAAGCGTTCTTTCTTTTTACTGGTTTCGAAACTGTTGTACACGTTTAAAAATTGGGTTTTACTTTCTCCAAAAAAACTTTTGTTACAGGCGCCAATAATCATTTCATTTTCAATACTGAGCGTGGCTTTAAAAAGTTCTTTATTGCTGTCAGCGGTTCCGCCCGGCACTTTTTCGATGAGGCATTTTTCACCGTCTTCAATCATGACCTCTTTGTTTTGAATACGCTCAGCATAATCGCCTAAAGAATTGAATTTTTCGGTACCGTCAAGGTAAATCTTTTTGCCCTTGTGAAATAAAGTACAAATCATATGGTTGTCTACCGCCAATGATGGTGTTCGGTAATCATAGGCAATATGCTTGGTTCCAATCCAAGTCAGTCGCGCATCAAAACCGGCCAGTTTCAGCATTTGTTTGATTAAGTTGGCCATGCCTTTACAGTCACCATATCTTTTGGTGAAAACATTATTGGATTCATCGGGTTTGAAACCGGCAATTCCATCTTCAAAAGCAATGTATCGAATGTTGTCTTGTACCCAATAATAGATGTTCTTGATTTTTTCTTCGTCGGTTTTAGCATTAGCGGTTAGTTCGGCCACTTTGTCTTTGAGCACATTGGTGTCGTCTTTCATCATTAAAACCAGCGAACGATACCACTTGTACAAATCGTTATAATCGCCAAACAAAGGGGTTTTAACACCGTCTTTGGTAAATGATTTGGCTAAAATTAAAATGTGCGGATAAAGGTAACTTCTGCCTGGTGTTTCGTCTTCTTTGTAAAGTGCCGGAACATCTTCAAAGGTGTAGGTTACGTGTGTAATATTGCCTTCTTGAGTAGAAGTTTTAGTGATTTTATGGCCTTCAAAATTGAATTCTTTTAATTCAACTTCGAGCCAATTCGGAATGTCAAAGGCTATTTTTTTCTTTAAAATAGGATATTCATCATTGAAATACAGCGCTGTAAAATATTTTACGTCATCGTATTTTTTCTCCATTTCATATTTGTAATTGTAGCCTTGAACCGGAAAATCTACCGCGATGTATTTTACTTTGGCATCGTTGTAAAATAAATCGTTGTCTTTGTAAAATTCGTCAGTAACACTAAACTGTGCCGGTTTGTCATTTCGGTATTTTAAGGAGAAAGTTTGAATGCTCGATTCACTATCGTAAAATTCATATTTATGAATGTCTGCACGATAGTTGATGTTCATCAGGTTTTCTTTGGCAGTATGATTTACAATGACTTTTCCGTCCTTTTTGTTCAAATCAAAACTTACAAAATCACTACTTTCCAGAATGGCAATATCATCCTTTGTGTATTTTTCTCGCAATTGTTTTGCCTTGGTAATATCTTCGGGCGTTGGATCAATACCTTTTTGTGCCACAGTAGTATTCACAAAAAGACATAAAAAAACCAACAAAAGTTGAGTGGTTTTCATTTTACAGAATTTTTGGAAATATACTGCTTTTTTGAATGAAAAAAACGACTATTATACAAATAATGCTTTCAGCTCTGTAGCATCGTGTGGATTCATTTTTCCGGCCAAAACCAAACTCAATTGTTTTCTGCGTAGCGCGGCATCAAATCTTAATTTTTCCAACTCTGTCTCGGGCTCTAATGTTGGAACAGGAACAGGATTTCCGGTTTCATCAACCGCTACAAAAGTATAGATGGCTTCATTTGCTTTGGTACGGTTTCCCGATTCTCTGTCTTCAATCCAAACATCAATAAAAATTTCCATCGATGAGGTAAAAGCTCTAGATACTTTAGCTTCCACAGTGACTACACTTCCTAACGGAATCGCGCGGTTAAACGCTACGTGATTTACAGAAGCAGTAACCACAATTCTGCGAGAATGCCTGCGTGCAGCTATACTGGCAGCACGGTCCATGCGGGCTAATAATTCACCGCCAAAAAGATTGTTCAAGGGATTGGTTTCGCTCGGTAAAACTAAATCGGTTAAAACCGTCAAGGAATCGGAAGGATGTTTAGGCGTCATGTTTTTTTTATTTCATAGAGTTCGTCTTGTCTTTATGACGAGACTCGGGTGCAAAGGTAATTACAGAAAACAAAAAATCCCGACAAATCGGGATTTTTTTATAGTTCTTCAATCAGCAACCAGGCATCTTTGTTGTCTAGTTTTTGAATGTCTTTCATAGTGCTTTGGGCTTCAGGATAGGAAGCATAACTGCCGTATAACACCGGAAACATACCGTGCTTATTGGCAGGTAGTCTTTTGGCATTAAAACCTAATTTCAGTAAAGATTGGTAGGCATTCTCTGCATTGCTCTCGATTCTGAAAACACCGGCAACCACATGGTAAGGCATTTTTTCATTTGGAACGGTCAAAGTCACACTAGGCAAAGGATTTTCTATAAAGAAAGTTGCTTCTTGTATTTTTTGATTTATTTTTTTCTGAACATTAGATTGAACCATCAAGGTTTCTTGTTCTATTTGGTTCAAATAATTGTCATACAATTTATAACCCAGAATACCCGTTAAACCCAAAGAAAGGGTAAAAACAGCAGCGTATTTTAGCGCTTTGTAACTTCTTCTTTTTTCCGGAGTGAAAGCAATTGGCGCTTTTTCTTCGAGAGTTTCTACAACTTGCTTATAGGTTTCGCGTTTTACAGCTGGAGAAATAAACGAACTTAAACCAAAAGATTCTTTAAGGTAATTGACTTGGTCAGCCGGAATAAACACTAAGTTCTTTTCAGAATTTAAAGTGAATTCACCTATGTTTTTTATAGAAAAACGACCTAATTCTTGGATTTTATTTTTCCAATCGGTCACTTCATTTTGAATGGCGTTAACTGCAATTTCGTAAGCGATTTTTTCAGTTTGTGCCAAATGGTTGGCCAATAATCCGTCATTGTTTTTGATGAATGGATTGAACGAAACCAATTTCTTCGGCGGATAAAACGAATGTGCGTTTTCATCCCATTGCGCCGACTGGAATTCGGTCAAAAAAGCACCAAATCCGGGAACGGTAACGCATTGATAACGATATAATAATTGGGAAATGTATTGTTCAATCTTCATGTCAACAAATTTAGAGAAACAATAGTAGTATCAAAAAATTATTCACAAATTTTATTAACAATCCAAAAGAAAAATATTTAGTTTTGTAGTAATTTATTGATATGATTACAACCGAACTTTTACATGTTTTAGCCCTTTTACGCATCGATGGCGTTGGTGATGTAGTGGCCAAAAAATTGATAAACCATTGTGGTTCAGCAGAGAATGTTTTTAAAGCCAAATTAAAACAGCTCAAAGCAATAGATGGTGTTGGCGATGTTTTAATTAGAAATTTAAAAGACAAATCCGTTTTCGAAAAAGCCGAGCGGGAATTAGCATATATCGAAAAAGAGAACGTTAACGTTTTGTATTTTCAGGAGGAAAAATATCCTGATAGGTTAAAGCATTGCATTGACGGACCGGTTTTGTTGTTTGCTTCGGGCAATATCGACTTTACCAATCGAAGAATGATTAGCATCGTTGGGACAAGACAAATCACGTCTTATGGTACTGAATTTTGTAAAAAATTTATTGAAGATTTGGCCATTTTCAACCCGATAATTGTCAGCGGATTTGCATATGGCGTTGATATAGTGGCGCACCAAGTAGCGATGGAATACAACTTGCAAACCATTGGTGTTTTAGCGCATGGATTCAATCAAATTTACCCAAAATCGCATAAAAAATACATCGCCAAAATGGAAGAAAACGGTGGATTCCTGACGGAATTTTGGAGTAGTTCCAATCCGGATAAAGAAAATTTTGTCAAGCGGAATCGGATTGTAGCGGGTATGAGTGAAGCTACCATAGTAATAGAAAGCGCTGAAAAAGGAGGTTCACTTATCACCGCCAATATGGCCAATGATTACAACCGTGATGTCTTTGCAGTTCCTGGAAGAACTTCTGATAAATACAGTCAGGGATGCAATGATTTGATTAAAACCCAACGCGCTAATCTAATCACTTCGGCGGCAGATTTGGTTTATTGTTTGAATTGGGAACTTCATTCGGACGATCAGAAAAAACAGAAAGCTATTCAAAAACAACTTTTCGTGACTTTGGATTTTGAAGAACAGAAAATTTATGATTACTTGCAGCAAAATGGGAAACAATCGCTTGATGTTGTTGCGATTGACTGTGATTTCCCTATTTTTAAACTTTCTTCTGTTCTTTTGAACATGGAATTAAAAGGAATTATTAGACCTTTACCGGGAAAATTGTTTGAAGCGATTTAAAAATACATCTATGAATATAATTGAAATAGCCTCGTTATTGTCTGTTGACACGACTCAAATAGGGTCATTTACTAAAGCAGATTTTGCCGAAATGGAAAGCAGATTGGAGATAGAAAGACAAAATCATCCTAATTTAACAGACGAATCGATTTCAATTTTTTTAATGGCCTTAAAAAAACAACCCAAACCATTTCAGGCGGTGATGAATAACCGTGCGTTGTTTAACTTTTTTGCCCAAAAAAATTATTCCAAAAAACAATTTCAAGCGGAAACAGAGGACCAAGATGCAGTTGTGATTAAGGCATTTGTCCAAACATTTTTAGCAAACAGTCTCCATCCGTTTGTGTTTGATAAAATTCAGGCCAATGACTTCCAAGAGATTGCTTTGTTGATGGAAGCGCATGACCTTTTGCCTGATAGCATTTCGGAAAGAATCTTTTTTTATGCTAAAGAGAAACTAGATTTGGCCAACAAGACTTTGAAACCACCTTTTGGCGATTTTTCGAAAATATTGTTCATCAAGGATGCTAATTTTTATACCTTCTTAAATGGCTTGAAAAATCAAGAATTGGAAGAAAAATTCAAAACATTTTTTAACACGGTGATGAATCTTTATATCGCCGATAAGACTTCTGAATTGGCTAAGCGTACTTTTACCGCGATGAAAAATTACGAAGCCCTTGACGAACAGCTTTCTAAAAATATAGGAACCCTCAAAGAAAGTGCTGAAATCAATTACAAGCCTTTTGCTGTTAACCGAAGAAAATATTATTGGATTTATGCCGTAGTAGGTTTGTTTATTCTAATCAGAGTTTCTTTTTTCATCAGTGACATTTCTGAAATGAATAATCAGTATGACGACTATGAGAATTATGATGACTATGAAACCCAATCTGAGCCGAGAAAATTAGATCGTTATTACACGGATATGAAGTTTAAAATTGACAGTTTCCGCATTTTCTTGGCCGAATACAATAAAGATCAGATTAAAAGATTAACCAAAATCAGCGATATTAAAACCGGAGAAAATCCATTTGAAACCTTCTACGAAAACCAACCCACAGGAGAAAGCGGCAACAATATCAGAATACAAAACAGTAGTGATTATGACATGTTGTTATTAGAAAATGCGGTATTGTATGACAGTATTAAAATACCGCGCACAGCTCATTTTATAAAAGCAGGTGATTTTCTTTACATTAACTTCAACAGCGAAGAAGCTAAAACCATCTTCAATGTTTATTTGGGAAAAAAATTGGCTACTTTCCAAACAGAAAGTAACCATTTATTTGTAAGAGGCGGTTCTGTAGTTGAATACCGTTTTAGTGAATTGGCACCAAGAGCCGAAGCCATTTTAGCTGAAGATCACATTTTTGAAACCGATGTTAAGCTTAAATATAAAAACGGAGGATTGATAGAGGATTAAGCTATTCAAATCCTAATTTGGTTCTCACTTTTTGTAAAACGCCATTGGCAATATTGCCTGCTTTGGCGGCGCCCAATTTCAACAAAGCATCTACTTCGTCTTGATGACTCATATAGTAGTTGTATTTTTCTCTTTCGGTTTTGAAGCGTTCACAAATCAATTCAAACAAGGCTTGTTTGGCATGGCCGTATCCAAAGTCACGGTTGGCATTGGTATACTTCACTTTCATTGCTGCAATTTGCTGAGCATTGGCAACCAATTTATAAATCGCAAATATTTTACAAGTATCGGGATTCTTAGGTTCTTCGAGTGGCGTACTATCGGTTTCAATACCCATGATTTGCTTGCGTAAGGCTTTGTCTTCCAGAAAAATATTGATAAGATTGCCACGTGATTTACTCATTTTAAAACCGTCAGTTCCGGGAACATACATAGTTTCTTCTTGTACTTTTCCTTCTGGAATGACAAAAGTTTCGCCCATTTGATGGTTAAAGCGAGAGGCTACATCACGGGTGATTTCTATGTGTTGCATTTGGTCTTTTCCTACCGGAACAAAATTAGCGTCATACAATAAAATATCAGCGGCCATCAACATTGGATAAGAGAACAAACCTGCATTAACATCTTCCAATCTGTCTGCTTTATCTTTGAAAGAATGTGCTAAAGTCAACCGTTGGAACGGGAAAAAGCAACTCAAGTACCAAGACAATTCAGCCGTTTGCGGAACATCGCTTTGTCTGTAAAAAATCACTTTATTCACATCCAATCCGCAAGCTAACCAAACTGATGCGGTGCTGTAAGTGTTTAGACGAAGTTCTTCCCCGTTTTTAATTTGGGTAACAGAATGTAAATCAGCAATAAAAAGAAAGGATTCGTTGCTTGGATTTTTTGACAGTTCAATCGCAGGTAAAATCGCGCCCAAAAGGTTTCCCAAATGCGGCGTTCCTGTACTTTGAATTCCGGTTAATATTTTTGACATTTTCAAATTTTTTCTAATCGCAAAGTTAAACCTTTGTATTAAAAATTGCATACCTTTTATTACATTTGACAACATGAGAGCATTGAAAATTGTTTTTTGGACGCTTTATCGCGTTTGGTTCTATATTTTGATGGCGATTCCTATCATTGTCATGTTTCCTTTTTTGTTTGTTTCTATCCTTTCGGAGAAATGGTATCCCTACTTTTTTGTGATGGCCAGAATTTGGGCCAAATTCATTCTTTTCGGAATGGGCTTTAAGGTTAAAGTAACTTTTGAAGAAGAACCGCAAGAAGGTAAAAGTTATATGTTTGTAGCCAATCACACTTCGATGACCGATATCATGTTGATGCTTTCGATAGTCAAAAATCCTTTTGTTTTTGTAGGGAAAAAAGAATTGGCGAAGATTCCGTTGTTTGGATTTTTTTATAAGCGCACTTGTATTTTGGTGGACAGAAGCAGTTCTAAAAGTAGAATGGCGGTTTTTGGTCGCGCCCAAAAAAGATTGAATCAAGGCGTAAGCATTTGTATCTTTCCTGAAGGCGGCGTTCCCGAGGAGAGTGTGGTTTTAGATGAATTCAAAGATGGTGCTTTTCGTTTGGCAGCAGAACATGAAATTCCTATTGTACCTATGACATTTTATGACAACAAAAGACTTTTCTCTTATACTTTTTTTAGTGGAAGTCCAGGATTGATGAGGGCAAAAGTGCATCGCTTTTTTGACACCAAAAACCAAAGTGCTGAGTATAAAAAGACCTTGAAACAAAACGTTAGAGAGTTGCTCTTAACGGATTTGCAAGAAGATTTAAAATAAAAAAGAGTTCCTCACGAATTTCGGGATTGGAACTCTTTTCAGTTATTACTCGAAAGCAATAACACCACTTAACTAATTTTTAAACAATCACAAACTAGAATTTATAGCTTACTCCGCTGTAAATGCCAAACAAATAAGGTTTGAAATCTCCAGCATTGGAACGGTAGGTATTTATTTGATATTTAAAGGTTGGTTCTACATTGAACTCAAAAGACTTCATAAAACCATATTTTAAACCTAATCCGATATTGGTGCTGAAATGAACAGCACTTAAGTTATTGGCTTCACCCAAATAAGTACTTCTGTTATCTGAAATCACATTTACGGCATTGTCTTGCAGGAATAGCGTGCTAAAACCACCAATAACATTAATTCCGATTTTTTTATCTATCAAGGCATAGGACAGTTCTAAAGGCATTTCCAAATAACCCATTTCTTGATTAATATATCCTTTGTTCTTGTGCATAATTGAATTTTCAAAGGGTAACATGTCTGTCTCTGAAGGAGCAATTGATTGCGGATTGATTTGTCCGGTTTCAATTTGTATCATTGAACCTGCTGCAGAAGGATTGATGTTTTTTAGAGCTCTTGATTCTATCCCAGCATAATAAACAATATCATTCGTGTTGTAACTCATGTTAAATTTATTCAATCCGGTTCTAATGGTCAGTTTTTTATTGACATTATAACTCACACCGAGTCCAAAACCAACGCCCGTATTAAAGGATTTCGAATTCTTCATCAGGGTTGAATCAATAGGGGAACCATTTGAAATGGAACCTAAAAAAACCGGTGTCACATTAGAGGTTAATTGCCACTTGTTTAATTTAGATTCTTGTTTGGTTTTCTTTTCTTTTTGATCAAGCAATTCTTCTAAAGGATTGTTTGCCAGAGCTTTGTTTGTTGTTGTGTCAACAATTTTATTTTCTTCTTCTTTAATGGCGATAGTGGTGTTTTGATTTCCTTTTAAAGCGTCAAGGTTTAGTTCTTTTAGGTCTAATGTTGAATTGGGAGCAATAATAGTATTGTTGTCGATCTTCTTTTGAGCCATTTGATTTTCCTCTTGGGCCAAAATTGAATTATTTGTTTTCTCGGCTATTGACGATGTTTTTTCTTCGAAAGAGTTTTCAAATTTTGAGCTTTTATGGTTATTTGATGAACCTTGGGATTTAATCGATTTGTCATAAACAAGGGCAGATTTTGCATTGTTCACTGAATTAGAAAGATTTGTTTTCTCGCCTTTTTGCTCTTTGTTTGAATTGGTTTGGGGAGTTTCGTTATTTCTTTTCGGGCTTAATTTTGAGGAATCGTCATTGATTTCATCATTATTTGTAACGCCATCAAGGGTTGTTGAGGCATTAGAAATAGTTTCTTTGCCTGGTGTTGAACTGGCGTTGGTTTCTTTTTCGCTTTGATTCAAATCTTTATCTACGACGATAGTGTCAGTAGGAACAATATTTGGATTAAAAAAGGTATTGGAGAGGATAAAACCTAAGAGTAATACTGCCGCGACACCAGAGAGTTTCCACCAAAAAGGGATTACTCTTTTGCGTTTTTTTTCATCGAGTTTTGCTTCAATTACACCCCAAACTTCATCGGCCGGATTGGCTTCAAAGTCCTTGAATTTTTCTTGAAAAAAACCATCTATGTTCTTTTTATTACTCATTTTGCAGAAGGAAACTTTTTGGTTTCTTCGTTTTTGTATTGTTCTATTTTTTCTTTTAAAATAATCCTAGCTCTTGCCAAGTTTGATTTTGAGGTGCCAATATTTATCTTAAGCATCTCACCGATTTCCGAATGGGAATAACCATCAATGATATAAAGGTTAAAAACCAATCGGTACCTATCGGGTAATTCCTGAATTATTTTCAATAAATAATCCATAGAAATATGATCTTCTTCCATTTCAATTTCAACATCTTCAACTATATCTTCATTAACCAAACTCAAAAAGGTTTGATTGCGGTATTGTTGCAAAATGTGATTGATCATCACTCTTTTCAGCCAACCTTCAAATGAACCTTTGAATGAAAACTGCTCAATTTTTTGGAAGATCAGTAAAAATCCATCTTGCAAATTGTCTTGAGCCTCAGCATAATTGCGCGAATATTTCAAGCATACGGCAAACAGTTTGGCGGAATAAATTCGGTATAACTGTTCTTGTGCTTTTCTATTGTCTTTTTTGCAATCATTTATGAGTTGATTTAAATCCAATTGTCAAAAATTGATTGTTACTGTCTAATTTGTTACCGGTATTTCGTATTCTAAAAAGATATTATTTCCTTGATCATCTTTTCCTTGATAGAATTTAAAAATATAGGAACCGTTACTAGTGACTAAGAAGTTAAATGAACAAGAAGACACATCATTTGGGGTTTCTGTACAATTGTTTTTTTCTTCTTTGGCGGTTTCAATGGCAATGGTTCTTACATTTAAATCCTTATCATAATAAATGGTGTTATAAAAATGACAAGTTGTTGGTTTGTTGTAATTCATTGTAATAGTGTAAGTTTCACCTAATGTGAATTCATCAGGAATATCAACACTTATTACTGGTCTTAATTCAAGGGTGTAATTTGGGCCATCATTTAGCTCACAGGAATTGAATAATAGGACGAGAGCTAAAAGAGAAATTATTCTTTTCATAATGATATTGATTTTTGGTTTAGATGATTAAACAGAAAAAAGGTTGCGTTAAATTAATAAAAAAAACGCCTCGGTTTTTTATCGAGACGTTTTTTGTTTTAGGCATTATTTTCTTTAATGACTTCTTTTATTTTTTGTTCTAGCTCGTCTGCTAATTCCGGATTGTCTTTGATTAAAACTTTCACAGCATCTCGACCTTGTCCCAGTTTGGTATCTCCGTAACTGAACCAAGAACCAGCTTTTTTGATGATTTCAAATTCAACCGCTAAGTCAAGAATTTCACCGGTTTTAGAAACGCCTTCTCCGTACATAATGTCAAATTCGGCTGTTTTAAAAGGCGGTGCTACTTTGTTTTTAACCACTTTTACTTTGGTTCGGTTACCAATAACATTCTCTCCATCTTTAATTTGTGACGAACGACGAATGTCTAATCGAACAGAGGCGTAGAATTTCAAAGCATTTCCACCTGTTGTGGTTTCAGGATTTCCAAACATTACCCCGATTTTCTCTCTCAACTGGTTAATGAAGAAAACAGTACAGTTGGTTTTGCTGATAGTTCCGGTTAATTTTCTCAAGGCTTGCGACATCAAACGGGCGTGTAATCCCATTTTTGAATCACCCATTTCGCCTTCAATTTCACTTTTTGGGGTTAAGGCAGCTACCGAGTCAATAACCACAATATCAATAGCGCCTGAACGAATTAGGTTTTCGGCAATTTCCAAAGCCTGCTCACCATTGTCCGGCTGAGAAATGATTAAATTTTCGATATCAACGCCTAATTTTTCGGCATAATTTCTGTCGAATGCGTGCTCTGCATCTATGAAGGCAGCAATACCACCGGCTTTTTGTGCTTCGGCAATTGCGTGTAACGTTAAAGTGGTTTTACCCGAAGATTCCGGACCGTATATTTCTATTACTCTTCCTTTTGGATATCCGTTTACGCCTAAAGCTAAATCCAAACCAAGCGAACCCGAAGGAATAACTTCAACTTCTTCTACCGCTTTATCGCCCATTTTCATCACGGTTCCTTTACCGTAGGCTTTGTCTAATTTATCAAGGGTTAATTGTAATGCTTTTAATTTGGCTTCTTTTTCTGAACTCATTTTTTTTAAATTTAGTGGCATAAAAATAATGCTTTTTTTGAAGTTATAAGATACAATTCTTAGGAGTTTTGAACAAATTGTATTCTCCTTATCACACATCAGTCTATATAATTTTAAAGGTAGGTTGGTTTAATTTCATAGCGGTACACAAAAAGTGTATATTTTGTTAAATTTTTAATGGTTTTTATAGCCGCTTTATTTTTCATCCTTTGATTTTTAGCTACTTTTACAGTCAATTTTACAGTTATGGAAAAGCTTATTTCTTTCCCAATTTCAATTCTATACTACCTTTGTTTCGGATTGACATTGGTCATTTTTCACCCAATTCAGTGGGTTTGTTTCAATGTTTTTGGCTATCAGGCACACAAAAAAAGTGTCGATTATCTCAATTTTTTCTTAACCAAATGCACCAACATTTTGGGCACGACCTATACCTTTAAAAACCGAGAATTAATTCCAAAAGAGGTGCCGGTTATTTTTGTATCCAATCACCAAAGTTTGTATGATATTATCGGAATCATTTGGTATTTGCGCCGTTTTCACGCCAAATTTGTGAGCAAAAAAGAATTGGGCAAAGGCATTCCCAGTGTTTCCTATAACTTAAGACACGGCGGTTCGGTTTTAATAGATCGAAAAGACCCAAAGCAAGCTATTCCGCTCATCAAAGGTTTATCAGAATACATCGAAAAACACCAACGTTCGGCCGTAATATTCCCTGAAGGAACACGAAGTAAAAACGGAAAACCAAAAGAATTTGCCCAAAGTGGGTTAAAAATCTTATGTAAATATGCGCCATCAGCTTATGTTGTGCCCATTACTATCAATAATTCATGGAAAATGGTTAAATTTGGTGCTTTTCCAATGGGTTTGGGGAATCGTTTAGAATATATCATTCACGAACCTATAGCCGTTAAAGATTTTTCGTTTGAGGAATTAATGGAGAGAACAGAACAAGCGA
>JBDLVY010000220.1:0-6188 GCA_039804545.1 Bacteroidota bacterium
ATAATTCATTGACAATTACAGGTTTAATATTAGACATGGGTGAGACAAATATATATTATATTTATCCAAAACCAAATATTTATCTTTTAATTAAGCTAATTTTAATACTCACAACTCCGTATAAATCAATTGTTTTTATTCCATTAAAGGTTGTAAATATCAATTAAATAGTTATTTTTGTTTGTTTAACAAAACCATCAATGCCTAAAATTTCCTACTTATTTCT
Source organism: Bacteroidota bacterium (assembly GCA_039804545.1). GTDB lineage: Bacteria > Bacteroidota > Bacteroidia > Flavobacteriales > Flavobacteriaceae > Flavobacterium. The sequence goes on from JBDLVY010000220.1 coordinate 227, forward strand.
TTGCGCCTTTTTGCTTTTATCCGGCTTTGTTTTTAGTCAAAAAAAAACACTTCAAACCCGACCAACCGACACCAAAATCACTATCGACGGTAAGTTTGACGAACCCGCTTGGAAAGATGCAGATATCGCCACAGATTTTGTTATGATTGACCCTGACAACGGAAAACCGGAACCTCATGAAAGAAGAACAGAAGTAAAAATAGTTTACGACAATAACGCCATCTATATAGCGGCAACTCTGTATGATGACGAACCTCAAAAAATATTAAAAGAGCTTACCTTAAGAGATATCTTCTCGACAGCAGATCATTTTGGCGTGCTCATAAATGGTTACAATGACGGCCAACAGGAATTTCGCTTTTTTGTAAGTGCGGCAGGCGTGCAGCAAGATGGTGTGTATACCGAATCCAAAGGAGAAGATTTTTCATGGGATGCTATTTGGGACAGTCATGTGGATGTGACCAATTTCGGATGGCGGGTTGAAATGAAAATACCGCATGCTGCTTTGAGATTTCCTTCTGAAAAAAAACAAACTTGGGGATTAAATTTTTACAGAGAAGTTCGCCGGTTCAGACAGCAATACTCTTGGTCTCTTCTCGATAGAAAAATTTCCAACGAAAGCATTCAAGCCGGCGTTTTAGAAGGTATTGAAAACATTGAAACACCAACTCGATTATTTCTAATTCCTTATGCTTCTCAGTATTTATTTTCGAGTAAATCCCAAAAAACGGTAGGTGAGTTTAAAGGCGGATTAGACATTAAATATGGTATTAGTGATGCTTTTACTTTGGATGCCATTTTAATTCCAGATTTTGGTCAAACCAAATTTGACAACGTCGAATTAAACCTAACTGCATTTGAACAACAATTCACAGAAAACCGCCCGTTTTTTACTGAAGGAACCGATTTATTCAGCAAAGGCGGATTGCTCTACACCAGAAGAATTGGCGAAGCACCTGAAATTGAGACTGCTGATAACGAAACCGTAATTGATCAACCGAGTTCAATTAAACTGATTAATGCCGTAAAAGTTTCCGGACGAACCAAGAGCGGATTGGGTATTGGCGTCTTAAATGCCGTTACCGAAAACACCAGTGTCATCATAAAAAATAATGATACCGGAGAAACCCGTTTTGAAAATATTGCACCTGTTACCAATTTCAATGTCTTAGTTTTAGACCAACGTTTTCGAAAAAATTCTTCAGTTTCATTGATAAACACTAATGTAACTCGAAATGGAGCATTCAGAGACGCCAATGTTTCTGCTTTTGTTTGGGATTTGAATACCAAGAAAAACACCTACAATCTTTCGGGTGCTTTTAAATACAGTTATGTAAACAATAGTAATGATGCCGAAGACCAAAAAGGGATAGCGGCCAATATTAATTTAGGAGAAACCAGTGGCAATTACCGTTATAGCATTGGTAGTGTTTATGCTTCAAAAGACTATGACATTAATGATTTAGGGATTAATAATCAAACGCATTATCATGGTTTTTATATCAATTCCAACTACAGGACTTTAAATCCGAATAAAATCTTCAATTCATTTCAAGCTTTTTTGAACTCTTACACCGAATTTGACAACCTAACCGGAAGAATTCAAGCCGGAAATTTGAACTTATACTTCAATACTTTTGATAAACGAAACGACTTTTATGGCTTTGGAATTTACACGAATCCATTAACCGTTTATGATTTTTACGAACCAAGATCTGTTGATGAAAAACGATTTGTTTCTATCCCAAAAAACTTTAGAACTTACTTTATATATTCTACCAATTACAATCGGAAATTTGCCTTTGACATTAATCCAACCCTAACGCTTTTTGATGAAAAAGGCAGAAAGAATTATGGTTTTATATTGAGCCCTAGATACCGTTTTAGCGATCGCCTTTCTCTGGTTTACAGCTTTACTTTTAACAGACAGAACAACAACGTAGGCTGGATTGACTTTGATGCCGATGACAATACTATTTTTGCCAGAAGAAACCGAATTACTTATATCAATGCGTTGCAAGGGAAATATTCCATCAACAACAAGATGAATTTTAACTTAAATGTCCGCCATTATTGGTCATATGTCACCAATCATGAGATACTCACTTTAATGGAAAACGGCAGTTATGTAACCAACACGACTTACAACACCAATAAAAATTCTAATCTGAATTTATGGAATCTTGACCTCACCTATTCTTGGTGGTTTGCTCCCGGAAGTCAAGTTTCGGTGTTGTACAGAAACAATGCATCCCTTTTCAGCCGTGAATTTGATCGTGACCTTGAAAGCAACATCAACGACATCTTAGACAGTCAGAACTTGAATCATGTTTTCTCCATTAGTATTCGGTATTTTATTGATTATAATTCCGTGAAAAATTCGAAATTCTACAAATCTTTTACCAAGCCAAAGGAAAGAGTTCTGTTCTAAAAAATCAAATTTTAGCCTTATCTTTGTTGTTCAAAATATGTCTCGATGAACAAGAAAGTAATCCTTATGATTTTAGATGGTTGGGGAAAATCACCCGACCCAAAAGTATCTGCCATTGATAACGCCAATGTTCCGTTCATTAACGGTTTATATAAGCAATATCCAAATGCCCAACTACGAACTGACGGTCTAAACGTAGGTTTACCCGAAGGCCAAATGGGAAATTCCGAAGTTGGCCACATGAATCTTGGCGCAGGAAGAATTGTATATCAGGATTTAGCCAAAATTAACTTGGCGGTCGCTCACAAAACCATGAGTCAGGAAAAGCCTTTAGTTGATGCTTTTCAATATGCCAAAGACCACAACAAAACGGTTCACTTTTTAGGCTTGGTTTCTGATGGCGGTGTACACTCTCACACTTCTCATTTGCGCGGTTTGATTGATGCAGCACAGGATTTTGGTCTTCAAAAAGTATTTGTTCACGCCTTTACTGATGGTCGTGATGTAGATCCAAAATCGGGCAAAGGATATATTCAGGATTTAGAAAATTATATTCAAAATACTACGGTCAAAATTGCTACGGTGATCGGTCGTTATTACGCCATGGATAGAGACAAACGCTGGGAACGCGTGAAACTCGCTTATGATTTACTGGTAAATGGCACCGGAAAACACAGTACTAATTTGGTCCAAAGCATAGCCGATAGTTATGCCGAAAATGTAACCGATGAGTTTATCCAACCACTAACTGCTGTTGATGCTAACAACCAACCTCTAGCGACCATTCAAAACGATGACGTGGTGGTTTTCTTCAACTTCAGAACTGATAGAGGAAGAGAATTGACCGAAACACTTTCACAAAAAGATTTCCACGAATTCAACATGCACAAGCTCAATTTGTATTATGTCACGATGACCAATTACGACGACACTTATGAAAATGTTCACGTGATTTACGACAAAGACAACATCACCGAAACCTTAGGCGAAGTCTTAGAAAAAGCAGGAAAGAAACAAATTCGCATAGCCGAAACTGAGAAATATCCTCACGTGACTTTCTTCTTTTCGGGCGGTCGCGAAGTGCCTTTTGTGGGCGAAACCCGTATCTTAAGAAATTCCCCCAAAGTAGCCACTTACGATTTGCAACCCGAAATGAGTGCTTTTGAACTCAAAGATGCTTTGGTACCCGAATTGCAAAAAGGAGAAGTAGATTTTGTGTGTTTGAATTTTGCCAATGGCGATATGGTTGGCCATACCGGAGTAATGGAAGCTGCCATAAAAGCTTGTGAAGCCGTTGATGTTTGTGTCAAAGAAGTAGTAGAAACAGCTTTAGCCAATGACTATACAACAATCATAATAGCCGACCACGGCAATTGCGAAACAATGATTAACCCAGATGGTTCGCCTAACACGGCTCACACAACCAATCCGGTGCCGATTATCATGGTAGACAAAGACCATATCCGAGTTCATGATGGTGTTTTGGGCGATTTAGCGCCAACCATTTTAGAACTCATGGGCATTTCAAAACCGGAAGTCATGACCGGAAAATCACTTTTGGTACGATTGTAAAAAAAAGCCCCGATTAACTCGGGGCTTTTTTTATTTCAACATCTCGTAATAACTTCTTTCAATACTTTCTTGATGTGTTGGATGGGCTATCTTGACCATTTCATTCAAGCGTTGTTTTAGGGTTTTGCCATATAAGTCGGCAATGCCGTTTTCAGTAATGATATACTGCACATGGGAACGAGTAGACACCACTCCGGCGCCTTGTTTTAAATAAGGCACAATTCTGCTTTCGCCTCTTTTGGTGATGGAAGGTAAGGCAATAATCGCTTTTCCGCCTTCACTTAATGAAGCACCTCGAATGAAATCCATTTGACCACCAACTCCGGAGTACATTTTGGCACCAATAGAATCGGCACAAACTTGACCGGTTACATCTACTTCTATGGCAGAATTGATGGCTACCATTTTAGGGTTTTTACGAATTCGAGCCGTATCGTTTACCATCGAAGATTCTTTCATTTCTATAAACGGATTGTCGTTTACAAAGTCATACAAACGTTTGGAACCAATTAAAAAAGTGGCCAATACTCTACCGCGCAAAGTGCCTTTATAATTACAATTGATGACATCGCTTTCAATCAAATCAATCACGCCATCAGAGAACATTTCAGTATGCAGGCCTAAATCTTTGTGGTTTTTTAATTTACTCAAAGCTGCATTCGGAATAGAACCAATTCCCATTTGCAAAGTGCTTCGATCTTCTATTAAAGAAGCGATGTATTCGCCTATTCTTTCTTCTTCCTTGGTGAATAAATTCATTTCATGACCGTAAATTGGCGTATAAACCTCTACCAAATAATCAATTTCATCCACATGAAGAATACCATCACCAAAGGTTCTTGGCATTTGCGGATTAACTTGGGCAATGACAATTTTAGCATTCTCAATAACTGCCACAGTGGCTTCTACCGAAACGCCCAGCGAACAATATCCATGCTTGTCCGGTGGCGAAACGTGAATAAATGCTACATCAATCAGCAATACTTTTTTGCGAAACAAATGAGGCAACTCACTCAAAAAAACCGGAGTATAAGAACCGTTTCCTGCGGTTAAAGTATGACGGACATTAGCCCCAATAAAAAAGGAATTTACATGAAAACTATTGGCCAAATCAGGGTTGGCATAAGGCGCCGGACCTTCGGTGTGCAAGTGACAAACCTCAACGTTGTTAAGCTCTGCGGCTCTTTCTGATAAGGCTTTGGTTAAAATGGTTGGTGTGGCTGCAGCTGCTTGAACATAAACCCTATCGTTTGACTTTACTACTTTGACTGCTTCAGCAGCCGTAACATATTTGCTCATACCTAATAAATTATATTCAAAATTATAGTGGAATGTCTTATAAAAATATGACATTTCTCATGAGGTAAATTTTAAATAATTATAAATAAAAGTTAAAATTTCAATATTAATAGTTTTACTATTATATTTGCAAAAAATATCATCAATATGGATTCAATATTCTCTAACCTAAAAATTCAGGTAAACGAAAAAATTTACGTGAAAGACCCAGAAACCTCTTCACTTGGGAAAAAAATCATTCAAGAAAGTATTATCCTAATTGATGAGATTGGTTTTGAAGTTTTCACATTTAAAAAACTTGGGGAAAGAATCGGCTCTAATGAAAGTTCTATTTACCGCTATTTTGAGAGCAAACACAAACTTTTGTTGTATTTATCGTCATGGTATTGGGGATGGATAGAATACCGCTTGGCTTTTTCAACTTCGAATATAGTAGACCCAATGGAAAAACTCAAAAGAGCCATTACCATAGTCACCGAAAAAATAGAAGATGACAGCACCACACTCCATATCAACGAATCTATTTTAAATAAAATCATCATTGCTGAATTTACCAAAACCCTACTAACCAAAGAAGTTGATGAAGAAAATAAAGAAGGTTTCTTTTTGGTTTACAAAAGAGTGATTAACCGAATTATAGACGTTATAAAAGAAGTCAAT
>JBDLVY010000221.1:0-6013 GCA_039804545.1 Bacteroidota bacterium
GATACAAAATAATCATCGACTAAAGCAGCCGCTTCTAATTTTTTGGCAATATCTAAAATCGGATCATCAACACCTAAAGTATTCAACACTTCATCTGCTGCTTTCTTAATAATTTTAGCTCTCGGGTCAAAGTTTTTGTATACTCGGTGTCCAAATCCCATCAAACGGAAAGGATCTTCTTTGTCTTTGGCTTTCGCCAAATATTTATCGGCATCGCCACCATCTTTTTGAATGGCTTCTAACATTTCCAAAACCGCTTGATTAGCGCCACCATGTAATGGACCCCAAAGTGCGGAAACTCCGGCTGAGATTGAAGCAAACAAACCGGCATGAGAAGAACCAACGATTCTAACGGTTGATGTTGAACAGTTTTGTTCGTGATCTGCATGCAGTATAAATAGTTTATCTAAAGCATCTATAACAACCGGATTGGTTTTGTATGGTCCGGTTGGTAATTCAAACATCAAATGCAGAAAATTATCAACGTATCCTTTAGTATTGTCATAATAATTTAATGGATAACCCATCATTTTTCTGTATGTCCAAGTAGCAATCACCAAGAATTTACCCATGGTTTTACATACAGCTTCATACATTTCTTTTTCATTCTCAACATCTACCACTTTCGGATTGAATGCGGTAAGTGCACTGGTTAGCGAAGACAAAACACCCATTGGATGAGCTGTTTTAGGAAAACCATCAATGATGTTTTTCATCTCTTCATTAACCAAAGTATATTTTCTGATATCATTTTCAAACTGCTCCAATTGAGACTTGGTTGGCAATTCTCCAAAAATTACTAAATAAGAAACCTCTAGGAAATTGGCTTTTTCGGCTAAATCTTCAATAGCGTAACCACGATAGCGGAGTATGCCTTCTTCCCCATCCAAAAAAGTAATGTCACTTTTACAGGAACCTGAATTTTTATAACCTGGATCTAGTGTAATAGCGCCCGTTAAGGCACGAAGTTTTTCAATGTCGATAGCGGCTTCATTTTCACTTCCCACAATTACAGGAAACTCATATTTTACGCCATCAAGTTCTAATATAGCTGTTTTAGACATGATATAAAATGGAAATAAATCTTGATCAATTAATAATTTAACAAAATTAGGGAATTCGAAATGAAATAAAAAAGAATTACAACAACGTTTTCGTTAATTATTTGATAAATTTTGCAAAATTGGTATACAATCGAAAAAAGAGTAAATTACAAATGGACACTTAGGGTTGAAAAATTAAATATAACGCATCATCAAGAATTTCTTTTGGCGATACAAAAGGTGCTCACGCCAAACGGGAAGTTCACCATTTTTAACAACTTGTTCTCAAAAACTATCAATTGCAGTAAAAGTTTATTTACAAAGACATTGCCAATAGAAATATCACTTTCGCCGGTTTTGTTTTTCTGAAAAACAGCGGTTAGTTTTCTGAAAAGGTAAACCGGTAAAAACAAAAAGAAGTTCCAATAACTCGATTTGAGAATTTCGAGATTTTCTTCCGAAATTTTCGCTCTTAATTCGGCATTGGTATAACGACGGTAATGCATGTTTACTTCATCGTGGTAACTCCACAACGACATGAATGCGGGTACAAAAACATACATCGTTCCTCCTACTTTCAGCAAAGATTTCCAGTTTTTCAAAGCTCGTTTATCGTCTTGTAAATGTTCCAAACAATCGGAAGCTACAATGATGTCAAAAGATTCTGTGAGCGTTATGTTTTGCGCGTCCATTACAAAAGCGTTGGGAATACCGTTGGCTTTACAGTTGGCTATGGCTTTGTCACTGATGTCAACGCCGTAGAGATTTTCGAGTGCGAAACCCAATTTTTCCAACTCTTTCAAAAACACACCCGAAGAACAACCAATGTCTAAAATTTTGCTGTCTTTTGGAGCATTCTTCAACAAGTCGAGTAAATATTTTCTTCTTGATTTAAACCACCAATGATCGGTTTCCACATCGTGGTATTTTTTCTCAAAATCCTTTTCCATATTTTCTTTTTACTCTACTCGTTTATCAATAAAATAGCGAGGTCTTTGTTTAACTTCAGAATAAATCTTGCCGATATATTCGCCTAAAATCCCGAAACAAAACAACTGAACGCCGCCCAAAAAATACATTGGTAAAACCGTTGAAAGCCAACCGGGAACTACATTTCCTGTATACAAAGCAAACAAGGCATATCCTGTCATTAGCAAACAAAAGAAAAAGATAACAAATCCAATAATGGTTACCAATTTTAGGGGATAATTACTAAATGAAGTCACACCATTCCAAGCAAAAGCTGCCATTTTTCGGAACGGGTATTTGGATTCACCGGCAAAACGTTCTAATCGGTCGTAATAAACCACCTCTTTGCTAAAACCAATGGTTGGAATAATACCTCGTAAAAACAAATTCACTTCCCCAAATTCGGCCAAAGCATTCAAAACTCTGTTGCTGCACAAACGATAATCCGCATGATTGTGAATGATATTGACCTTCATTTTTTTCATCAAATTGTAGAACAGCAAAGCCGTATTTCTTTTGAAAAAAGTATCCGTAGCTCTTTCTTTGCGAACACCGTACACTACATCTATTCCCGATTTGTATTGAACTATCATTTCTTCTATCACGCGAACATCATCTTGCAAATCGGCATCAATAGAAATCAAGGCATCGGCTTCATCTTTAAAAGTCAACAATCCGGCCAACAACGCTTTTTGATGGCCAACATTTCCGGCCAATTTTAATCCTTTAATGTGGATTAATTGCGCCGCTTTTTCTTCAATGATAGTCCAAGTCTTGTCTTTGCTTCCATCATCCACAAAAACGGCAAAACTCTTTTCAGAAATAATATTGCGCGAAACCAAATCAGCTATAATGGCATTGAGCTGCACAGAAGTTTCCGGCAATACCAATTCCTCGTTATAACAAGGAGAAACTACGCCAATAATAGGTTTGTGATGGTTTTCCATTAGCTAACAGATTTAGTAGTGAAAACAAATTTAGCAATATAATTGACTTTTCTTTGAATCCATGGCAAGCGATATAATCCGGCGGCACTCATAATATACAAAGCTACTCGAGCCGGGAACATATAACGTGGTTCCATATAAGTCAATCCGTGAAAAATCAATAAGGCTACAATTACACCCCAAAAAAGCCAATAGTTGATGAGATTTTTTTCTTTAAATAAAAACAAAGTAGCGCCGAGTATAATAATGATATTGATAAAGTTAATGATAAAAATAACCAACCAATAGCCCATCACACCCTGAATAGGTCCGAGATGAAAATCTTTGGGTTTGACACTGTTGATAAAATACATATGCCCATAAAAACATTTGACAAAAAACTGTCTGGTAAACAAAAAAGGATGTTCTAAAGCGTCATTAATTAAGAACTCTTGGTAAACATCGCCTTGTGAGCGTTTGGTTTCCTCCATGATTTTACCCAAGGCTTCTCCGCTTTTCCCCCAATTTTGATAATCTTTGCTATCCGGTCTGATGTCACTTTCCCAGAAACGAAAATCGGTTGGTTCTTCTCTGAATTGAAATCGGCCTTGGTGTGCCACAAAATAAAAAAGACCTTCCTGATTGTAGCCGCTTTTGGTTCCGGTAATCATTTTGGCGAATTGCAATGCTCCGTAGCCCATCAATCCTACACAAGTAAAAGTCAAGGCTAATTTCTTTCCATAGGTTTTGAAAAACGATTTATTCTTCAAAAAAGCATATCCTACTAACAAAAACCCGATGAACAATAACAACATCGTGTTCGGTCTGTTGAGAATCAAAAACCACATTCCTAACAACAATAGTAACCAACCTATTTTTGAGGTTGAGTCTTTCATGATTCTTGACCAACCATACAAAGCCAAAGTCAACGAAAAAAAAGCAGGAACTTCGGCCAAAACCCCTAAGGAATAATAACAATGTATTGGGAAAACAAAAAACAGCAGTACACTCAACAGTCCTACTTCTTTGGAAAAAAGATTGGAGCCAATTTTAAAAATCAGCAGCAAACTTATCGTAATGGTGATAAAAGTAAAAACCACAGCATAAACCCAAAGTTGGTTATCTGTAGCCTCTGATGGCGCTATTAAATATGGCGGTGTGTAAAAAAACACTGGTCCGGGCGCTTTGGTTATGGTGACTTTTTCATATCCGATATCTCCTTTTAGATATAATGCCAAATGCTTTGCTTCTTCATGAAAGGTCATGTCTCCAAAAGGTTTTGCTTTAAAAGGCAAATTGAGTACGACTATCATCATCAATGATGAAATCAAAATGATGAATAGGTTGACCCTTTGGGTGGAGAAATTCTTGATGCTCATTTACCGTTTGCTTGATGATAAAAATAAAGCCGAAAAATAATAAAAAAACCCGAGCTTTCACTCGGGTTTTTTAGTTGTAATGTATAAATCGTGATTTACATTTATGACAATGCAGCTTTCACTTGGTCTGCCGCTTCTTGAAATTGTACTGCAGATAAAATCGGCATGCCTGAATTGTCAATTAATTCTTTAGCAATCTCTGCATTGGTTCCTTGCAAACGAACAATGATGGGCACTTTAATCGCGTCACCCATATTTTTGTAAGCATCAACAACTCCTTGCGCCACACGGTCACAACGAACAATTCCACCAAAAATATTAATCAAAATCGCTTTTACATTAGGATCTTTTAAGATGATACGGAAAGCCGTTTCAACACGTTTTGCATCAGCTGTTCCACCTACGTCTAAGAAATTTGCCGGTTCAAAACCTGCATATTTAATTAAGTCCATAGTCGCCATCGCTAATCCTGCTCCGTTTACCATACAACCTACAGTTCCGTCAAGATCTACGTAGTTCAAACCTACTTCTTTGGCTTCTACTTCAATTGGATTTTCTTCACGAATGTCGCGCATGTCAGCATATTTTGGTTGTCTGAACAAAGCATTATCATCGATATTTACTTTGGCATCAACCGCCATAATTTTGTTGTCCGATGTTTTTAAAACCGGATTGATTTCAAACATAGAAGCATCACAACCAATGTAAGCATTGTATAAAGCTTCAACAAATTTCACCATTTCTTTGAAAGCGTTTCCAGAAAGTCCTAAATTGAAAGCAATTCTTCTGGCTTGGAAACCTTGTAATCCTACTGAAGGATCAATTTCCTCTGTAAAAATTAAATGTGGTGTGTGTTCTGCTACTTCTTCAATATCCATTCCGCCTTCAGTAGAATACATGATCATGTTTCTTCCTCTTGCTCTGTTTAAAAGAACTGACATATAAAACTCAGACGTTTCACTTTCACCCGGATAATAAACATCCTCTGCAATTAAAACTTTGTGCACTTTTTTTCCTTCAGGTGGTGTTTGAGGAGTTTTCAACATCATCCCAATAATTTGTTCTGATATTTCCTCTACTTGCTGCAAGTTTTTGGCCAATTTAACACCGCCACCTTTTCCTCTTCCACCGGCGTGAATTTGTGCTTTGATTACATGCCAACCTGTACCGGTTTCAGCAGTCAACTGTTTGGCAGCTGCTACAGCTTCTACTGGACTGTTAGCCACAATGCCACGCTGAACGCGAACGCCGTAACTGGCTAAAATTTCTTTACCTTGATATTCGTGTATGTTCATAATAAATAGTTAGTTTTTGAAGTACTGAAAAATGAGTTCAGCATAATGTGCCACAAAAGTAATTAATTACTACCAAACCAAAAAGAAATGTATACCAATTTAGTATATTTATCCGTAAAGCGCATTTAGTTTGCCCTTCGGCAACGAAGATTTTAAACTCTAAAGGATACAATAGCTTTCAAAAAGGATGAATTCTGTTATTTTTTCCTTTGGAATTGCGTCACTTGAGGCTTAGCTTTGCAACTAAATTAAATTACAATTATGCAACCGACAGAATTAGAACAATTGGCCCGTGAATTCGGGAATCCACTTTATGTGTATGATGCTGAAAAAATTGAGTTTCAGTACAATCGTTTAACCAATGCTTTTGCCAAGGTAGAAAAGCTTAGAATTAACTATGC
>JBDLVY010000222.1:0-9272 GCA_039804545.1 Bacteroidota bacterium
ATTATATTTCTCATATAGATGATTTAAAACAAATATAGGAATTTTACTGTATCTAATGACAATTAAAAAAGCCATGTCTTACGACTTGGCTTTCTTCTTGTTTAACCCAAACCCCGATGGATATCGGGGCACAACTAAGGTTAAACTACTTTTTGTGCTTCTTCAAAATTCTTTTAAGAATCAAAGAGATTGTAAAACTAACTATGGCACCAATAGAGGCTAGTAGTACAGTCTTTACAATATCAGCCGAATAAATATTAGGCGCAACACTTAAAAGCGTACCTCCGGCTGTCCCTATCATCGTTGAATTATTTGTTGACATTGGCTTCTTTAACCGTTAATTGGCTTACAGCCGAAGCTACACCTCCCGCCACAACCAAATAACCACCAACAGTGGTTACTAAAGCTGGTAATGCAATTGGTGCTGCCAATACAGCTCCGCCAACCGAGGCAAGAACCAATCCAATATTTCGAAGCACTTTAAAAAATCTCGGAGTGGGAGCTGTTGCTCTTTTTCTAATTGTCATAACTATGAATCTTTAAACAATTAAAGGAACTTTGACTCGCTTTGATTCAGTAAGAACATATTTCACAGTCTTGTTCATATAACCTTGCACTATTGATTTTGTCGAAAACTTCTCTTGGTCTTTTCCAAAATTATTCTCAATATTTATCAAAATAGGTTCCGGTTTTTGCTTTCCTCCTGTTTCAAGAACTATGGCAACAAGTCCGGGATCAAGACTCCTGCCCCCAATTTCAAATATTGGTATTTTGTCACATTGCATTGAAGTTGATTGATTGGCAAATATGACCGGACCGGGATTTTTTTTCCCTCCGACATCAAAAAATATGCCAATATCAGGTGTTTTCTTACCACCGATTGTAGTTACCTGATTTGGTTGCGAATAGCCTATAAATGTCCCTAGAACAGCAATTAAAAGAAACAATCCTTGTTTCAGTTTATTTAAAAAATTTGTTTTCATAATAATAAAAATTTAAGATTTGATAATGATTAAAACTCGTTGCTTTTCATCCAAAGCTTTATAAACAATAGTTCTAAGCCTGGTAAAAGCTTTTCGGGATTGTAAACCTAATCCGGCTCCCGAAATCTTTGTAACCGGTGCGATACAACCATTAAGTTCTTTCATAGCATTATTGGCAGGGTGAAACAGAATAACGTTTCTGTTTTTTACTTCAATAATTTCCATATGCCATTGAAACTTTCTGCTGTAGCGCTTTCTAATAAAATATTTCCCCTCAGGAATGCAGGAAACCTTCGTTTCGTTATTCTTCCAAGGCAATTCAATTGTATTACAAATGAATTTACCCTCGCATTCGAGTTTACCATTAGTTCCCTTGGGGAAATAAGTTCTGGTTAATTCTAAAACCATTATACGCCACTATCCACCTTAGCAATAGACAAAGGGTTAAATGCGCCATTTTTAAGTGGATACATCTGCCCGTTAATCTCTTGATAAAACTCAATACCTAATGCCAAAAACAATGGCTTAGTCGAGTTAGCAGTAACGGCATTGGTTTGATTAATAGCAGCTGTAGCAGTTCCGTCCCATGGCAAGATTGCCGTTTCAGAAGTAGCTACAACATAAGTTTCAGCCTCAAAGTCCACTTCAGCACCACCTGAAATGATTTTAAAATGCGTAGTCCCACTTGGTGCAGCAATCATATTTGCCGGAATGAATGACGCAATATCAACAGTAACCTCTCCTGAAACTCTATCAATAGCGCCAACAAACGGAGCATACAAACTAGTCCCAAGCTTTCCGCGAATATTGAATTCAAAACCAAATAGCAACTCAGCCTCTCCATCAATCACATTACGCAAACCTCTCACACTGGTCAAATCCGCCTGAATAACTTTTACCATAGCTTGGGTAAGTCTACTAACCATTCTGCTGTCTGCCGAATTAATAAGTAATGGTCTTAAAGCAGTGCGCAAAAGCTTCCCAGCCTTTCCTGCCCTACCAAACTCAGAACCATTCTCACGCGTTCTTTGGAAATTTGGATCATTCGCTATTCTGTTAGCGTCAATACCTCCTTTCTCTCTGGCCAAATGTCCATCCTGCGTTTTGTAAAAGGTAATATCCCCGATAGTACCTTTTAATTTAATTATGCCTTTCTGTCTAGCCATAATTTTTTACAATTTTTGATTAATACTCATTTTCACAATTCACTTTTCATTTCGATAATCGTTGCAACTAAATCTCAATGATTTGATCAAAGATTCAGACATAAAAACCACATTAAAAAGAGTCTATGTCAATAGCCACAAATAATCAACTATAACCACCAATTTTAATTTGTAGAGCTTTTCAAAAATTCTATATTTTTGTATAATATGATAGGTATGGCATAGTCATACCAAAGGCATGGATAAAGTATCAATTAGTTAAATGGGAGCAAGCAATGGAAGAATCTGCATGTACCCGAAAGACGTTCAACGCATAATGGGAAAAGAATACACCCAAGCGAGGTTGTATTTAATCAAGATTAAAAAGCATCTGAATAAAGAAGATCATCAGTATATTTCAGTCGAGGAATTTTCTAAATATTCAGGGCTTCCGGTAGAGGAAGTTTTGCGTTGCATGTTGTAGGGTAAAATTTAAACAGCAAAAGACTGTAACACTTCCGAAAACAATTGAAACTAGTTCAAATACTAGCCCGATTATTTATTGTTATGCTTTGTAATATGAAATGGTTTTTGTACTTTTATGAAGTCAAAAAAGCATAAAACGAATTAATCTGATAGGGGTATAATTCGGGGTACATTAAAAATATGACACTGTGAAGCCTTTACTATAAAGGCACTAAAAATAAAGTTCGAATCCCATCGTGGTCACGAATGAATTATTTAAATCAAAAAAAACACCAAGCGCGATTGAGTGTTTTTTTTTGATTTAAAGGATTCTCAAAGCGGAGCTTTGTGGGAAAAACGAAGTTAATCCCATCGTGGTCACATTTGAAATTAAAAGGAGGACTGCCAGTGGCAGTCAGGTATTTTTAAAGTCCTCAATGTAATTTTAAAAAAAACACCAAGTTCGCTTGAGTGTTTTTTTTTGTTTAAAAGATTCTCAAAGCGGAGTTTTGTGAGAGCAGCGAAGTTAATCCCATCGTAGCCACTTGAAACAGTAAATTCAATTGAGTTTGCTCTTTTTTTAAAAGTTTATTTCAAAAAAAGTCATTCTTAAAGTTATTTTGTTAATTTTGTTTAACCAATTTAAGGAAAAGATGAACAATGTTAAGAATGTTTTTAGTATAAAAGACTTAGAAAACCTATCGGGAATCAAAGCTCATACGATACGAATTTGGGAAAAGCGGTATAATGTTTTAGAACCTATGCGAACGGAAACCAACATTCGCATGTATGATTTATCTAATCTTCAAAAGCTTTTGAACATTACCCTACTTCATAATTACGGTTACAAAATATCTAAGATTTCGAAACTCTCTAAAGAAAGAATTCCGGAATTAGTCAACGAAATCATTTCCGAAAAAAGTGCTAAGCATCATGCTATAAGTTCCTTTAAAATGGCCATGATGAATTTTGACCATGCTATGTTTTTTTCAACCTACAACAAGTTATTGTCTGAAAAATCGTTTCGGGAGATATTTTTTGAAGTATTTATCCCTTTGATTGGTGAATTAGGTTTATTGTGGCAAACAGATACAATTACGCCGGCGCATGAACATTTTATTTCTTACTTAATTAAACAAAAATTACTCACCAACACAGAAAAAGTGCAGGTGCAAGAGCCAACTCGAACCGATAAAGTTTTCGTTTTGTATTTGCCGATGAATGAAATACACGAATTAGGCCTAATGTATTTGAATTATGAAATTTTAAGTCAAGGTTACAAAACCATATATCTTGGAGAAAGTGTCCCAACAGATAGTTTGAAAGACATGAAACGTTATTTTGACAATATAACCTATATATGTTACACCACAGTTGAACCAAACAAAAACGAAATCAACCCTTATATTAAAACCTTAAACGATCAAATATTAGAGGAGTCGTCTAACTTGTGGCTCATCGGAAGAATGATAGAACACATTGACCCTAAATTGATCAACAAAAAAACAACTACCTTTGGTTCTATTAAAGAATTAGTTGAATTTATATAAAGAAATCTTTTTTTATTGTTTAACTTTTTAATACTTTTGTTAAACAAAATATGAGAAAAGAAATTAAAATAATCGGATCAGGATTTTCGTCACTAGCAGCTGCGTGTTACCTTGCTCAACAAGGTCATGAAGTTAATGTTTATGAGAAAAACCCAACTATAGGCGGAAGAGCCAGACAATTAAAAAAAGAAGGCTTTACTTTTGACATCGGGCCAACATGGTATTGGATGCCAGATGTATTTGAAAGATTTTTTGCCGACTTTGGCAAAAAATCTTCAGATTATTATGAACTCATCAAGCTTTCCCCTGCTTATCAGGTCTATTTTGGCATAAACGAATTTGTGACTATTGCCGATAATTTGCCGGAAATCATAAACACTTTTGAAGCTATTGAAAAAGGAAGTGGTAAAAAATTGGCCGCTTTTATGAAAGAAGCCCAAAGCAATTATGACATAGCCATAAAAGATTTGGTTTATCGTCCGGGTGTTTCCCCATTAGAATTGGTCACTTTGGAAACGGCAAAAAAAGTCAACCAATTTTTTGGCAACATATCCAAAGATATCCGCCGTCGATTCAACAATACCAAGCTAATTCAAATACTCGAATTTCCGGTGCTTTTCCTGGGAGCCAAACCTTCAGATACGCCATCATTTTATAGCTTTATGAACTTTGCCGATTTTGGTTTAGGTACTTGGCATCCTAAAAACGGAATGTACAGCGTTATTTTGGCCATGGAAAAATTAGCCAAAGAACTTGGTGTGGTTATTCATACCAATGCCACTATTGAACAGATTATAGTCGAAAACCGAACCGCTACTGCTATAGTGGTTAATGGCGACATCGTGAAAGGAGATATCATTTTGAGCGGTGCCGATTACCATCATTCTGAAACTTTATTAGATGAAAAACACAGGGCTTATTCTGAGAAATATTGGGAGAAGCGAACTTTTGCCCCATCTTCCCTGCTGTTTTATGTTGGTTTTGATAAAAAAATAGTAAACACAGAACACCACTCTTTATTTTTTGATGTGGATTTTGATGTACATGCCGAGGCAATTTATGACAGTCCGAAATGGCCCGAAGAACCTTTGTTTTACGCCAGCTTCCCTTCAAAAACGGATGAAAATGCAGCACCAGAAGGAAAAGAAGCCGGTATTTTTTTAATTCCTTTGGCTCCCGGACTTGAAGACACTCCTGAATTGAGAAAATTGTATTTTGACAAAATAATTACAAGATTTGAAAAGCTGACGCAACAAACTGTAAAAAACAATGTTATATTTAGCGAATCTTTTTGTGTCAATGATTTCATCAAAGACTACAATTCGTACAAAGGGAATGCTTATGGCTTGGCTAATACGCTATTGCAAACCGCTTTTTTAAGACCCAAATTGAAAAGTAAAAAGGTAAAAAACCTATATTTTACTGGCCAATTAACTGTTCCCGGACCAGGTGTTCCTCCCTCATTAATTTCAGGAAAACTTGTAGCAGAACTAATTGCCGAAAATGTATAATTATTGTATTTATGAAATCAACTTTTGACACCGTATCATTCGATTGCAGCAAAAATGTGACAAAGTCTTACAGCACTTCTTTTTCAGCTGCTGTAAAAATGTTGGCACCCTGCATTCGTCAAGATATTTATAACATTTATGGATTTGTTCGCTTTGCCGATGAAATTGTGGACACTTTTCATGATTACAACAAAGAAGTACTTTTTGAACAATTTGAAAAGGATTTGGCCAATGCATTGGAACATAAAATAAGTTTGAATCCGGTGTTGAATTCTTTTCAATATACCGTTCACAAATACAATATTCCACATAATATGATAGCGGCTTTCATGAAAAGCATGAAATTGGATTTACACAAAACCCATTATAAATCATATGAAGAGTACAATGAATACATCTACGGTTCTGCCGATGTAGTGGGTTTAATGTGTCTGAAAGTTTTTGTTAACGGGGATGCTAAAAAATTCAATGATTTAGAACAATCTGCCATGAGATTGGGTTCTGCTTTTCAGAAGGTGAATTTCTTGCGCGATTTAAAAGCGGATTATGAAGATTTAAATAGAACTTATTTTCCCAATACCGATTTGTCTAAATTAGATGAAAACTCTAAAAATGAAATCATCAAAGAAATTGAAGCCGATTTTGAAGCCGGATTTCAAGGGATTTTAAAGTTGCCTTTGGAGGCTAAATTTGGCGTGTATACTGCTTATGTATATTACAAAAAATTGCTGTCGAAATTGAAAAAAACCCCTTCAATGGAAATCAAAAACACGCGAATTCGTGTACCTGATTATCAAAAATTCGGGCTGCTTGCCAAATGTTATGTGAATTATCGTTTAAACTTATTATAATATTATGTTGCTACATATACTGGTTTTTGTTGTCACTTTTTGCATCATGGAATTTATGGCTTGGTTTAGTCACAAATACATTATGCACGGTTTCTTGTGGAACTTGCATGCTGATCACCACAAAAAAGACCACGACTCTTGGTTTGAACGCAATGATGCTTTTTTTATATTTTATGCAGTAGTCAGTGTAGGTTTCTTTTTGCTTTGGCAAAATGAAATACTCGAAGTTGGTTTAGCCATTGGTTTGGGCATATTTGCTTATGGTTTGGCATATTTTACAGTGCATGATATTTTTATACACCAAAGATTTAAATTATTCAGAAACGCTAACAATCGCTATGCAAAAGCAGTTAGAAGAGCGCACAAAATGCACCACAAACACATAGGCAAAGAAGATGGTGA
The DNA here is from genome assembly GCA_039804545.1 of Bacteroidota bacterium. GTDB lineage: Bacteria > Bacteroidota > Bacteroidia > Flavobacteriales > Flavobacteriaceae > Flavobacterium. The sequence continues at coordinate 6,908 of JBDLVY010000222.1, forward strand.
ATGTTTTGGGATGTTAGTGGTTCCTTTTAAATACTTTAAAAAATAAGGCTACATCAATTGAGCCACAAGGCATAAAAAAAGTCCCGAATTGGGACTTTTTTTTATTTTATTAAACCTTCCAAGGGTTTCAATTGTTCCATATTAATGTTAGCGCTTTTGAGGATAGATAACATATTCATGATGTTATTGGGATTCATATCATCCCCTAAAATTCTGACTACGGCAAAACCGTTTTCTTCTCTTTTGGCAAATAAGATAAACTCATCAATATCATCTTCATCGCCAACAAAACTAATTGAAGCAGCGTCTTTTCCTTCTCCTATTTTCATGAGTTGCTGGTAGTCTTGGCCTTTTAATATTTTACTCAGTTTTTGACTTTCTTCTTTGTACAAAGCCTGATTTTTACCATCTATTTTGAAAGCCAAAATATTCATTCTGTCAAAAGATTCCAGAGCCGTTTTCTGTTCCGGAGTCAACTTAGCTTTATCTACATTGATAATACTCGGAGAAATATCCAAGGCTACAAAGTCTTTCTTTTCAGCATTATTTACATAATACTTTTGAAGACTTGGTTCGCTATTGCAACTCATTAATAACAGAGAAGCTAGCATTGCGGCGAAATAGAGTAGTTTCATTTTACTTATTTTGTGCCTTTAGGTCCTTTTGAGCCTTTATTCCCTTTAGAGGCTTTCTTCAAATCATCGCCACCAGGCAAACTCATTTTATCGGTCAAAACAGAAAGCTCATTCAAATCGAAATCTCCTGTCAATGACATTAAAACAGTTTCTTCTTTGCCGCTGCCGTCAATAAACATCAACAACTCTTTTACTTGGGAATCCGTAGCACCCGACTTTACATAAATTTTTACACTCTTACCGCCTTCATTCACTCGCATTAACTCTTCCAAAGCAGCAGTTTTAAGATATTTGTCGGCGGTACTTTTCATTTCGGCCGCTTTTAAATCGCTATTGGTAACAAAGACTTTAAGGTTGTCTAACTTTTTTATCAAATTGACGTACTGTTGGGTTTCTTTGTCTTTGACCTCCATTTTACTCAACAAGGAGAACATTTTTTTATTGACAATGACCGCTTTAATTTTTTCCTGGTCTTCAAATTTGTCAAAAACCGACTGCGCCATAAGGCTATTTGCGGATACTAATAATACTAAGGTTAAAAATAATTTTTTCATGATTTCTTGATTTTTTTATTTAAAAATTTTGTTTTTTGATTGTTCGTATTCATTGATGTAACTCATACTTCCGATACCTTTGTTTACACTTTCTGAAATCAAAGCCAAGGCTTTTTGCGTTTCTCTGAACGCCACTTCAGGATCGTCATACGTTCCCAAATCTTCCGATTCAGTAGGTTGATTTATGGTAAACAATGCCACCCCAAACATTACCGCCACAGTAGCTGCAACGGATAACCAAACTACGCTTTTGCGTTTCTTAGTGTTTAATGGAATCGTTGCGGTAAACTGTTCTTGTTTTGCTTGCGTAACATAACCAAATATAGGTTTGTAATGTTCCAGATGCTGCGCAACATCTGAAGAAGCAAAATAGCCTTTCAACTCTTTTTCTTCAGCTATAGTGGTTTCTGCTTCGAAGTATTTTTCCAGTAATTTTTCTATTTTATCCAATGCCATAAAGGTTTGTTTTTATCATGGTTTCTCTTATTGTTTTTCGGGCTCTTGACAAAGCCGTGCGAATTGCCGACTCTTTCATTTCTAACACCTTGCTTATTTCTTCAAACTCCATTTCTTCTATATCCCGCATTTGAACAATTAGTTTTTGTTGTTCGGGTAAGTCGTTCATTATTTTTTCTACCCAATTCCAAGTATCTCGGTCTTCTACTTTTTGCTGCAAACCAGCTTCTCTGTCCGTGAAATTGCTGTGTACAATTTTTATATTGCCTGCTCGTTTCGACTTCAACTGGTCTAAACAATAATTTTTAGTCATTGTCATCGCCACGGCTTCAACACTTTTATATTCGTCTAAACCTTCACTCTTGTTCCACAATTTTACCAAAACTTCCTGAGTTGCATCTTCGGCTTCTTCCGTGCTGACAAGCAATCGCTTTGCCATTCGAAAAATTTTATCCTTAAAAGGATTCACCAATTGCATAAACTCATTTTGGTTCATTGAAACATTCCTTGGTTAGTGGTTATATGGTCCAGACGAACAAACATTTTATTTGTTACAAACAAATTTTAATTATTAGTCTAAACTTAGTAAATTTACGTTTATTAAAATAAAAGCTGCTATGAAGAATTTATTGAAATGCGTTTTATTGCTGTTTCTTTTTACAGTTCCTTTTGCATGTGAGGATAGGGATGACAATCCGGTTCCTTCCGGCTTACAGGTAA
>JBDLVY010000223.1:0-11007 GCA_039804545.1 Bacteroidota bacterium
CTTGTTGGCTAATATTCCGCCATTTGAAAAAATCCAAATCGTTGACCATGAAAAACTGCTGTTTTCAAGAGACAATACTCTTTACTGCCTGAACAATCAATCGAAAACGGTTTTCGAAATCGAAATTGTTGAGAAATCGTTTCGAAATTTTTATTACAAAGACCAAATTTTAGCTATTTTTACCAACCAACAAATTAAGAATTTTAAAATAAAACTACCATAATGCACATAGCAGTAGCAGGAAATATAGGCGCAGGAAAAACAACACTAACCCGATTTTTAGCCAAACATTTTAAATGGGAACCTCATTTTGAAGATGTGGTTGACAATCCGTATTTGGATGATTTCTATCACCAAATGGAACGATGGAGTTTTAACTTGCAAATTTATTTCTTGAATTCGCGTTTCCGTCAAGTGCTGCAAATTCGCGAAAGCGGTAAAAACATCATTCAGGATCGTACGATTTATGAAGATGCTCATATTTTTGCGCCCAACTTGCATGCTATGGGTTTAATGACCAACCGAGATTTCCAAAATTATACTTCGCTTTTTGAATTGATGGAAGGTTTGGTTGGCGCACCTGATTTGTTGATTTATTTGAGAAGTTCGATTCCGAATTTGGTTTCCCAAATCCACAAAAGAGGTCGTGATTACGAAAATACCATTTCCATTGACTATTTAAGCCGATTGAACGAGCGTTACGAAGCTTGGATTACTACTTACGACAAAGGAAAATTGTTGATAATTGATGTCGATAACGTTGATTTCGTAAATAATCCCGAGGATTTAGGAATGATTATCAACAGAATTGACGCCGAAATAAACGGTTTATTCTAGATACTATTCCTTTTTGGATTCAATAACTTGTAACAAGAAATTGAGTCTGACCATGAAAAAATCACAAATGTTTTTGAAAGCGGTGTAAGCGTCATTTTCGGCTGCTTTACTGGGATTGTCTATTCTTTCTTTGGGATGCTTTCTTCTGAATTTGAGGATTTCATTTCCAACAAAAAAATCTTTGGTTTTTACCCATTCGCCACAGGCTACATCCTTTTGATGGCGTGAAATACTATCCAGATTTTTATACGCTGCTCTGTTAAAATCAAATTGCAAATCTTGGTACACCCAAAAAAGCTCTTTGGTACAATTGACCCTGTCGTTTCTGACTGCAATACATTCTTTGTACTCAACCATCAAACTATCCAGAGTTGCTTGTGTTTGTCCGTAAAACAATTCAAAGCAAAACAAACAAATCAAGACAAAAAACGATTTTTTTAACATAATGGTATTTATTTCAAAGTATCAAATAATGACTTCATTTTTATGGATTTAACAGGCTTCGACAATGTTATAATCACTTTCTGTCCCGGTAAAATATCAAAATAATTATCTCTGAAAAAAGCATCTTCTTCAGAGAACAAAAATACATTCTTAGCTAAAACATTTGTAGTGATTTCATAGGTCAACTCGTCTATTTTGGCGTATTGAAGGTTTGGTTGGGTGAGTTGTAAATCTTTGGGTTTGACAAAATAATATAGTGCCTTTGCTTTTTTACCATTTTGCATTATGCAAGAAACCGACAAGACTAACTTCTTTAAATCATTATCGCTGTAATTCTCTTTTGGAAGCGCTACCAACAAATCTCTTGTATCGGCCGTAATATCAAATTCTACTTCATCTTTTTCCACTAGCTTTCCGTAAAAATCCAATAATTCAATTTCAACCGTTACTTTATTCGAGTGAGCAGCCTCACTAACCAAATAAATCTCATAATTGACTTCATTTTCCTTAATCGAAATCAATACCTTCTCAAAACTCCGCTTTGCCTGATACTGAAACGCTTTCCAACGTCCATAATAATCTACCGAACTCCAGGAAGTCACAGGCCAACAATCATTGAGTTGCCAAAATAATGTTCCCATACATTTTGGGTCGGTTCGATGGGCTTCGATAGCGGTTTTCATGCCGTCTGCCTGAAGCAATTGCGACACATAAACATAGTCTTCAAAATTCGTTGGCACTTGGTAATCTCTTGCCATATATTCGTTAATGGTTTTGTAACCTGTTGGATGCTTTTGATGGTTTTTTATCGTTTCCGAAGTAAAGTTGAGTTCGTCACTTTTGGCGAAAGCCTGAAACGTTTTGACATCTGGCATACCCTGAAAACCGTATTCACTCATGAAACGCCCAACCTTTTTTTGGAACATTTCAAAGGGTTCCATTCCCCACCAAACGCCCCAATAATGAGCATCACCGCTAAGCAAACTTTCCTTTCTTCCCCAACCAATAGAAGGCGATGACGGCCAATAGCGATTTTCGTTTTTAGGTAATAAACGGTCTAACGTTTGCGGAATTAGTTCGTGAAACAGCTTTTGGTAATCGTTCCAAATCTTAGTCGAATCGGCCTCCGAATACTTGTATTGTTTTTGCCAACCCCAATTGTGCCAACCTTCATCATTTTCATTATTGCCACACCAAAGTGCCAAACTCGGATGGTTTTGCAAACGGGTGACATTATCTACGACTTCCTGTTTTACATTCTCCAAAAAGGCTTCATCACCGGGATACATCGCGCAAGCAAACATAAAATCCTGCCAAACCAAAATGCCATTTTGATCACATTCGTCATAAAAACTATCTTCGGCGTACACACCGCCGCCCCAAACTCGTAGCATATTCATATTGGCATCGACTGCATTTTTGACAATCGATTTATAGACCGAATCGGTTGCGCGTGGTAAAAAACTGTCGGGCGGAATAACGTTGGCGCCTTTCATAAATACCGGTTTTCCGTTCACTTTAAAATAAAAGCTAATCCCCATTTCATCTTTGTCCTGAACCAATTCAATCGTGCGTAAGCCAATTTTAATCCTTTTCTCTTCGAGTTTCTGTTGGTTCAAATAAAGTGAGAAATCAAAAATATACTGGTGTGCAACGCCCATTCCATTAGGCCACCACATAATAGGATCGGAAATCGGCAATAGGACAGAAACGGTGTTGATTCCCTTTTTTAAATCTCTTTCAAAGCGAACATTCCCAAGTTTGATGGCATATTTCCCTTTAGTTTTGGCGTCAATAGTAAAATGAAAATCCAATTTTGCGCTCTGTTTCGTCAGTTCCTTTTGCTCAAAAACGATAGCTTTGAATGTGGCATTATTCCAAAAATGAAGCGCCACTTTTTTATAAATTCCCGAAGTTACAAATCTCGGACCCCAATCCCAACCGAAATGGTATTGCGCTTTTCGGGTGAATATTTTCTCGTCGCCGGGTAAAGTGTAGGTGAGTTTTTTGGCTTCTTCTTTTCCTTTTTTAACGGCGGAAGCGAAAGTGAGTTCTAATTTATTTTGCCCCACTTTCAGTAGCTTTTTCACGTCAACTCTCCAAGTGCGGAACATATTGTTGGCGGAGAGAATTTTAGTGCCGTTTAGATAAACTTCGGCAAAAGTATCAAGGCCATCAAATTGCAACTCGCAGTTTTGATTGTGGAGTTCTTCTTTTGAAATCGTGAAAGTTGTTTGGTATTGCCAATCTTCATTTTCTATCCACTGCAATTGTTTTTCATTGGCTCCGAAAAAAGGATTGGGAATGACTTTATTGGCCAACAAATCGGTGTGCACCGTTCCGGGAACTTTTGCGGGTAGCCAATTGTCATCGTTTGTTTTTTTGAAAGTCCATGGCTCCAAGCTCAAATTGCGTTCGCTATTTTGTGACCAAAGTACCATTGGCCACAAAAAAACGATTACAAATGTCAACCACAATTTTCTCATTGGAGTTTGGATTTTAAGGCTTGCACTTCTGATGCAGCAGCTGTTTCTCTTCCGTCAGTTATCGCGGAAGAATGATAGAAAACCGCTTTGGTATTTTGTTGGATAGTTTCAATATTCGTTGAGCGCAAACCACCGCCGGGCATGATTGTTATTCTGTTATTGGCTTTGGAAACCAATTCGGTTAAACAATCAATACCTTCAGTAACATTTTGGGCTTGACCCGAAGTTAAAATGGTCTTAAAACCGCAATCGATGAGTTGTTCCAAAGCTTTGGAAGGATTTTCAACTTCGTCAAAAGCGCGGTGAAACGTGCATGGAAAGGGTTTGGCCAAATCGACTAAGATTTTATTTTGTTCCCCATTAATCGTCTTGTCATCTTTCAAAATTCCGAACACAAAGCCGTTAACTTTTAATTCTTTTAACGCCAAAATCTCAACTTGCATTTGATTGAATTCGGCTTCTGAATAAACAAAATTACCGCCACGTGGCCGAATCATGACATACAAATCGACAGTTAAATTTTCTCGAGCTTGCTTTACCAATACGGAATCAGGAGTTGTTCCACCAACTTCAATTCCGGCACAAAGTTCTACTCTATCGGCGCCATTTTCTTGGGCGATAAGAGCTGATTCTAAGTTGAAACAAGCAATTTCGAGTTTAGCCATTACTTGAGGAAATAATCTGAATCAATTAATTTATTACCGGAATTATCGTTTACCGCATAATTAAATCCGCCTTGAATGCAATACGCACCGTAATTACCTTGTTTGTCTAAAGCGATGAAGCCAACTTGAATATCATTGAGGTTTTTGTTTCGGTTTTGGGTCAGTTTTACAATGCGCGAAACGGCTTCTTCACAAGCTTGTTGTGGTGAATTTCCTTGTCGCATCAACTCTACTACCAAATGACAACCGGCAATTCTGATGACTTCTTCTCCATGACCGGTGGCTGTTGCAGCTCCGATTTCGTTATCCACATACAAACCCGCTCCGATGATTGGAGAATCGCCTACTCGACCGTGCATTTTAAAAGCCATTCCGCTAGTCGTACAAGCGCCGGAAAGATTACCATAGCTATCCAAAGCAATCATGCCAATTGTGTCGTGGTTTTCGATATTCGCGATGGGTTTGTACTGACTGGTTTTGAGCCATTCCTTCCATTCTTTTTCGGAAGCTTCTACCAAGAGATTTTCTTTTTTGAAACCTTGAGACAAGGCAAATTGTAATGCGCCATCACCAACCAACATCACATGCGGTGTTCTTTCCATTACCGCACGGGCAACAGAAATAGGGTGTTTGATGTGTTCCAAAGCTGCTACCGAACCAATATTGGCAAACTCATCCATGATACAAGCATCGAGCGTTACTCGTCCGTCTCGGTCAGGACGTCCGCCATAGCCTACGCTTCTTTCCGATGGGTCGCCTTCCGGAATCTTCACACCGGCTTCAACGGCATCGAGCGCGCGACCGTTATTCTTTAAAACTTCCCATGCAGCGCCATTGGCTTGTACGCCAAAATTCCATGTGGAAAGCACAATTGGCTTGTTGGTTTTACCTTTTGGCTTTGCCGAATTATCTTCTTTGGAAGTAAACGATTGCAAAGCTAAAGCCACTGAACCTACAGCAGCGGTTTTGAGAAAATTTCTGCGATTTGACATGGCTATTCTACTATTATTTCATCTGCAAAAAGCCACGCTTTGTTTCCGGCTCCGGGTTGACCGTCGGGAATAGTGCCGAAATTTTCGACCGTTACTTTTACAAATTGGATGTTTCTTTTATTACAATCTAAGGTGATTTGACCTTTGCTTTTTTGAATTTCTTCAGCGGTAAAAGTACCAACAGTTTCAAATTGTATCATATCTTCTGAAACCTCAAAAGTTACTTTTTTCGGGAAATAAATCCATGAAGAAGGACTACTCAATAACCCGATTCCTAGGCGACTGATTTTTTGTTTATTTCCTAAATCGATAGTTGCGTTTAAATCGGTTCCTGAGAAGCCTAACCAATTTTGTCCAAATTTAGCCTTGTCGCCTTGAATTCCATCCACCAAAGTAAAACCGCCACCTTTGGCATAATTTCCATTGGGTTGATTTTGAAGCGAAACCAATTGGCTTGTGGCTTTGTGAATGAGGAACGATTGTTCGGTGACATTGCTTTTGGGACGGTCATTTTCAAAATATACCGCTTTAATCGTTTGGGATTTGGTGATTTCCAGCGGTTGGTTGTAAACCTTGGATTGCGCTGTTGGTTGCGTTCCATCGGTTGTATAGTGAATTCCGTTTTGTTGTTGATTGGTTTTCAATAAGTAAAACACGCCATTGTCGGCAGGTCTTGGCATCACTTCTGCTGTAATTTCAAAAATTGCTTTACTGTAGTTGATGCCTTTTTTGTCTAAAACCGAGAATTGTTGAATCATTCGCTTCTCAAAATCGGTGTATTTTTCCGGATTGGATGTTCCCCAAAGCACTTCGGAAAGCGCCATGATTCTTGGAAAAATCATGTATTCTACATTTTGGGGTTCGTATAAATATTCGGCCCAAACATTGGCTTGCGCTCCTAAAATATATTTAGCTTCTGCTGCTGAAAGTTCTTTTGGGGTTGGATTAAAAGAATACACTTTTTCAACCGGAGTATACCCACCAATAGCTAACGGTTCGTTTTTTGGATCACCTTGATAATGGTCGAAATAACAATGTGAACCCGGAGACATGACTACGTAATGTTGCTGCTTTGCTGCTGCGATTCCGCCTTCGGTGCCACGCCAACTCATTACGGCTGCATTGGGCGCCAAACCGCCTTCAAGGATTTCGTCCCAGCCGATTATTTTTCGCCCTTTGGCATTGACGAATTTTTCGATTCTTTGGATGAAATAACTTTGGAGTTCGTGTTCGTCTTTCAATCCTTTCTCTTTCATCAAATTTTGACAATGTGCACAACTTTTCCAGCGTGTTTTTGGACATTCATCACCGCCAATGTGAATGTATTCAGAAGGAAATAAGGCTATGACTTCGGTTAAAATGTTTTGCAAAAAGGTAAACGTTTCTTCTTTGGGACAAAAGACATCGTCTAAAACGCCCCATTGTTTCTCGACTTCAAATGGTCCGCCGGTACAAGAATATTGAGGATACGCAGCTAATGCAGCAACGGCATGACCTGGCATTTCAATTTCGGGCACAACAGTAATGTGACGTTGTTTTGCATAAGCCACAACTTCTTTGATTTGTTCTTGGGTATAAAATCCGCCGTAGCGTTTGTCGTCGTATTTTTGTTCGTTGTAATGACCTATCATAGAACCGTTTCGCCACGCTCCAACTTCAGTAAGTTTAGGATATTGTTTGATTTCGATGCGCCAACCTTGGTCATCCGTTAAGTGCCAATGAAAGGTATTGAACTTGTACATCGCTAGGTAATCGATATACTTTTTGACAAAATCTACGGAGAAGAAATGTCGGGCGCAATCGAGGTGCATGCCGCGCCATTTGTATTTAGGATAATCGTTTATTTCTAAACAAGGCACTTTGATTTCATTCTTTTTTTCGGAAGGAATCAATTGCAGAAGTGTTTGGATTCCGTAGAAGAAACCCTGTTCATACTCGGCTTTAACAACTATTGTTTTATCTGAAACTATTAACCTGTAGGGTTCTTTGATACCACTGGCTGCAGGACTGTCAAGGTCAAAACTCAAGCTGATTTTAGAAACATTCCCTGCAGCAGGAAGAATTTTCAAATCCAATCCCGTTTGTGTTTTTATGGCTTGTTGCAAATATTGCGCTTCATACATTGTGGCATCCGCTTGGATTACTGTTTCTTTATTTAAAACAAAATCCCCTTTACGAATTTCAATCGATTCAGGTTGCGGAATTAGAGGCAATGAATTTTGTGCAAAAGCAATATTGAAAAGTAGTGCTAAAAATATAGTCAATCTAGTCGTCATGGAAATGTTGTTTGTCTTTGGCTAATTTACACAAAAAAGATAAAAAAAATGCCCCACTTTCGTGAGGCATTTTAAATATTGATAAGCTTTCGATTATTTCAAAGCATCCACTTTAGCTTTCACTTCGGCTTCTGTACCTTCAAATGTTTGCGTAGTAGAAGTTCCGCCTACTGTAGTCGTTACCGTTGCTTTTGCTTTTCCGTTAGTGTTGGTAATTTCTACTCTTACATCTTTAGTTGAAGTAGCTGCTTCCGGTTTTGCACAACAGTCTTTTTTATCAGCGATAAATTTCCCATCAGCACCATAGTGTGACAAACAAGCCTCTTTTTGCTCAGGTGTACAACCTAAAGAATCGCACATTTTAGCACACTCTTCTTTGGTCATGTCTTTGCATTTGCTCATGTCACATTTACCCATCATTCCGTCTTGACACTCTTTGGTCATTACCATAGTACATTTCATTTCTTTCTTTTCGGAAGTATGTCCGCCACCTAAGATTGGAGCAATTACTAAACCGATCAAACAAGTTAATTTGATTAAGATGTTCATGGAAGGTCCTGAAGTATCTTTGAATGGATCACCAACAGTATCTCCGGTTACAGCTGCTTTGTGTGCATCAGAACCTTTGTATGTCATTTCTCCGTTGATTTCAACACCCGCTTCGAAAGATTTTTTAGCGTTGTCCCAAGCACCACCAGCGTTATTTTGGAACACAGCCCAAAGTACACCAGATACAGTTACACCAGCCATATAACCTCCTAACATTTCTGCGATTAATTTATTGTCGTAACCAATCAACATTGGTAAAACTGCAATTAAAATTGGGAAACCAATAGTTAAAACACCAGGCAACATCATTTCTCTTAGTGCCGCTTTAGTAGAAATCTCCACACATTTACCGTATTCAGGTTTTCCTGTACCTTCCATGATACCCGGAATTTCTTTGAACTGACGACGTACTTCATATACCATATCCATGGCCGCTTTACCTACAGAATTCATTGCCAAAGCAGAGAACACTACAGGAATCATACCTCCAACAAATAACATCGCTAATACAGGCGCTTTGAAGATATTGATACCATCAATTCCGGTGAAAGTTACATACGCAGCAAATAAAGCCAATGAAGTCAATGCAGCAGAAGCGATAGCAAAACCTTTTCCTGTAGCTGCAGTAGTGTTACCCACAGAATCCAAGATATCTGTTCTTGTACGAACTTCTTTTGGTAATTCGCTCATTTCAGCGATACCACCAGCGTTATCAGAGATTGGTCCGAAAGCGTCAATAGCCAATTGCATAGCAGTTGTAGCCATCATTGCAGAAGCTGCTAAAGCCACACCGTAGAAACCAGCAAAAGCATAAGAAGCCCAGATAGCACCAGCAAATAATAATACCGTTGGGAAAGTAGAAATCATACCTGTCGCTAAACCGGCGATTACGTTAGTTCCTGCACCTGTAGAAGATTTTTGTACAATAGCCAAAACCGGTTTTGTACCTAAACCTGTGTAGTATTCAGTAACCGAAGAGATAACTCCACCTACAACTAATCCAACGATAGTAGCATAAAACACTCTCATTGATGAGATTTGTTGTGGTCCTTCTCCGAAGAATTCCATGGTCATTACTTCTGGTAACATATATTTTACCAAGAAGAAACAAGAGATGGCTGTTAAAACAATAGAAACCCAGTTTCCAACATTTAAAGCACCTTGAACTTGTTTTTCTTTAGCGTCATCACTTGATATTTTTACTAACATCGTTCCGATGATAGAGAATAAGATTCCGAAACCAGCAATTGCCATTGGTAATAAAATTGGACCAATACCACCAAAAGCGTCTTCAATTTTTCCGCCCATATCTTTGATTACGTAGTTTCCTAAAACCATCGCAGCCAAAACAGTTGCTACATAAGAACCAAATAAATCGGCACCCATTCCGGCAACGTCACCAACGTTATCTCCAACGTTATCAGCAATAGTAGCTGGGTTACGAGGATCATCCTCAGGAATTCCTGCTTCAACTTTACCTACTAAGTCGGCACCAACGTCAGCAGCTTTAGTATAAATACCACCACCAACACGAGCAAACAAAGCGATAGACTCAGCTCCTAAAGAGAAACCAGCTAATGTTTCAAGAACGATAGTCATGTCTTCAGTAGAAGTCCAAACTCCATTCATGAAGTAACGGAAGAATATAATAAAGAAACCTGTTAAACCTAAAACAGCTAAACCAGCAACTCCTAATCCCATTACTGTTCCTCCACCGAAAGACACTTTCAAGGCTTGTGGTAAACTAGAACGAGCAGCTTGTGTTGTTCTAACATTGGTTTTAGTAGCGATTTTCATCCCCATATTTCCGGCTAAGGCCGAAAAGAAAGCTCCGAAAATAAAAGCTACTACAATTAATATGTGTGTTGTAGGAACTACAAAAGAAATTCCGGCCAACACAGCGCTGGCAATCAATACGAATACTGCCAATAATCTGTATTCTGCTTTAAGGAAAGCTAATGCGCCTTCATAAATATAATCTGAGATCTCTTTCATTTTACCATCACCGGCATCTTGTTTTAATACCCAAGATCTTTTGACAGCCATAAAAGCTAATCCAATTAATGCCATTACTATCGGCACATAAATCATCATTGATTCCATAAATATAATTTTTGTTATAAATTTTATCGGTCGCAAAAGTAACAAAACTTTAACAAATAAAAACAATATAATTTATGAATATTAGTTCAATTGGTATACATCTATTCAAAGTAAAATATTGCTTACTAAGTCAAAAAAACTATTTTTGAGAAATATTTAAATCCAAATGGTGATTAAAACCCTTTCTATCGTAATTCCTGCCTACAATGAAGGTCCGACTATTTATAAAATATTGGACAAAATAAAAGCGGTTTCACTCCTTGATAAAATTGAAAAAGAAGTCATTATTGTGAATGATTGCAGTACGGACAATACCGTTGAAAGCATTCAAAATTACATCCAAAGCAATCCTGATTTGCCTATTGTTTTTTTGGAACATGCCGAAAACAAAGGTAAAGGCGCCGCTTTACACAGTGGTATTGAAAAAGCTTCCGGAGATGTCATCGTGATTCAAGATGCCGATTTGGAATATGATCCAGAGGAATACAACATTCTTTTAAAACCCATAATTGATGAAGTAGCCGATGTGGTTTACGGCAGTCGGTTTATGGGTGGAAAACCGCATCGCATTTTGTTCTTTTGGCACAGTATCGGGAATAAGTTTTTGACCTTTTTGAGCAATATGTTTTCCAATTTGAACTTGACCGATATGGAA
>JBDLVY010000224.1:0-4399 GCA_039804545.1 Bacteroidota bacterium
GAGTATTTTTGAATAAAAACGGCAACAGTTGTGGCTTGTATTCTGCTTCGGCGGTTTTGACTACTTATGCCTTACCTGTCGTTACCACGCCTATTTCTTTAATTCAATGCGATGATGATACAGATGCCATTTCGGTTTTCAATCTTACGCAAAAAAACAATGTGATTTTAGTCAATTATTTGAATGAAACCTTTACCTACTTTACTACGGCATTGGCTGCCAATACTGAAGATGCCTCTTTTGAAATAACCAATCCTTTGGCATACACTTCAGGGAATGATTTGGTTTATGCTCGTGTAGAAAACAGCAATGGTTGTTTTAGAGTGGTTCAAATTAATTTGATTGTTTCGGTAACACAAATTCCGGCGAGCTTTGTAATTCCGAATCAGTATTTGTGTGATGACTATCTAGATGCTATCAATAATGATTACGACGGTATTTCGGGACCCTATAATTTTACAGCCATTCAGAATAGCTTAACGGCCATACTTCCGGCTAATGTTACCATTAAATTTTATAAAACAGAGTCAGATTTCTTAGCCGAAACCGATGCTTCCGGAAATTCTTTAGCCATTGCTGATATTGCCAATTACCGAAATATTGGTTTTCCTAATGGGCAAACCATTTGGGTTCGTGTTGACAGTACGATAGACAATTCTTGTTTTGGGTATAAAACTTTTGAGGTTGTTGTGGAAGCATTACCAATTGCGCATCCTGTTAATACGGCTAATTTAATCCGTCATTGTGATGACGACCAAGATGGAATTTACGGCTTTGACACTTCCGGAATTGCGGCTGCGGTGATTAATGGTCAAACCGGCGTGAATATAAAATACTTTAGGACTGATGGCACTCAGATTGTACCATTCACCAATCCTTATAATGTAACCGGAACTGAAACCATAACAATCCGAGTTAGTAACAATACCACCCAAACTGGTGGGCAACCTTGTTATGATGAAGTAACGCTCCAATTTATAGTAGATGATTTACCGGAAGCCTTTACCATACCAAGCAGTTTGACCACTACTTGTGACGATGAAGCTATTGCAATTGACCAAGACGGCTATTTTAATTTTGACACCGCTACATTTTTAAATACCCTTTTGGGAACACAAACCGGGTTGAATGTTTATTATTATGATCAAAATAATGTTTTGATTACAAGTACAGTTCCGAACCAATTACCAAATCCCTTTAGGACCAATACCCAAAACGTAAAAGTTGTAGTGGAAAACCCTATCAATACTGATTGTTTTGCCGAAATTACGATACCGTTTATTGTTAATCCAACTCCGAAAATTGACCAAGAAGAAACCATAATCATCTGTCTTCCGGATACCCAAGCTTTGATTGATGCCGGAATTTTAGATGGTACACCGACCAGCAATTATACCTTTCAATGGTATGAAGACAATATTATTATGCCCGGACAAACCAATCACTCTATAACTGTTAGTACCCCTGGCCTTTACAGTGTGGAAGTGACTAATGCCTTCAACTGTACCAAAACCAGAGATATTACTGTATTGGGTTCAGAAATTGCTTCAATACAAGGAATTGACGTGGTTGATTTGAGTGATATTAATTCGATTATGGTTAATGTAACAGGTATGGGTGATTATGAATTTGCTATAGATGACGTGAACGGACCATACCAAGAAAGTAACTTCTTTAACAATGTACCGATTGGATTTCACGAATTGTATGTTCGTGACCAAAACGGTTGTGGCTCTATTGGCCCTATTTTGATTCCGGTATTGGGCATTCCTAAATATTTTACTCCTAACGGCGATGGGTTCCATGATTATTGGAATGTGAAAGGGGTTAGTGCACTCTTCAATTATCGCTCAACCATTTATATTTTTGATCGTTACGGAAAACTGTTAAAACAAATTGGAACTACCGGTTCGGGTTGGGATGGCACTTATAACGGACATCCTATGCCTGCTGACGATTATTGGTATTCTATTGAATTTGAAGACGGGCGCAAAGCTAAAGGTCATTTTACGTTAAAAAGATAATATTTATGAAAAACCAACTAACCCTAATAATGGCATTTTTTAGTTTGCTGACACAGTCGCAAAACATCAAAGTTTCCAACGGTAAAGTACAGCGATTTGAAAATTTTAAGTCGAAGTTTATTGAGGCTCGACATGTTGATGTATGGTTACCAAATGGGTATAATGCTAATGAAAAATATGCCGTTTTGTACATGCACGACGGGCAAATGTTATTTGATGCCGAAACCACTTGGAACAAACAAGCTTGGGAAGTAGATGAAATTGCCGGGAAATTAAACGATGAAGGAAAGGTAAAAAAATTCATTGTAGTTGGGATTTGGAATATTTCATTGAAACGCCATCCCGAATACTTTCCGCAGAAGCCTTATGAAAGTTTGACTCAAGTTCAAAGAGATACCATTACAGCCCAATTGCAAAAAGCAGGAAGAACGACACAGGTTTTCAAACCTTACTCCGATTTGTATTTGAAATTTTTAGTAACCGAATTGAAACCTTTTATTGACAATACCTTTTCAACGCTCACAGATAAAGACAATACTTTTATTGCCGGTTCGAGTATGGGCGGATTGATTTCGATGTATGCGATTTGTGAATATCCCAATGTTTTTGGGGCTGCTGCTTGTATCTCGACACATTGGCCAGGCATTTTTGCGGTGGAAAACAATCCGATTCCTGAGGCTTTTAATAATTATTTGAAAACTTATCTTCCGAACCCGAGAACCAACAGAATTTATTTTGATTATGGTGATAAGACCTTAGATGAATTGTATCCGGCGTTACAGCAAAAAGTTGATTTGATTATGCGTGAAAAAGGATTTAACCGAGTGAACTGGGAAACCTTATTTTTTCCGGGAAAAGACCATTCTGAAAAATCTTGGGCAGAACGATTGCATATTCCGCTGGAGTTTTTATTGAAAAAGTAACCTAGCCCGGATAGGAATGGCATCCTTTTACACCTGCAAGGTGTAAAAGATAGAATGGATAGCCGGAAATAGCTCCCAACAAAAAACCCACTCTGTTACGAATGGGTTTCTTTTTATAGAATTTTCAAAAAATTACATTTTGTAACGTTTTCTGTCGTTTTCGTTCAAGTAGATTTTACGCAAACGAATCGATTTTGGCGTTACCTCAACATATTCGTCTTTTTGAATGTACTCTAAAGCTTCTTCTAAAGAGAAAATGATTGGTGGAATGATTCTGGCTTTTTCATCATTACCTGAGGAACGAACGTTAGACTGTTTTTTAGCCTTAGTTACGTTAATACTCATATCATCGCTACGTGAATTTTCTCCGATTACTTGGCCTTCGTAGATTTCGTCATTAGGATTCACGAAGAATTTACCGCGATCTTGTAATTTATCGATAGAATAAGGAATCGCTTTTCCGTTTTCCATAGAGATTAACGAACCGTTGTTTCTTCCTGGAATTTCTCCTTTGTAAGGTTCGTATCCAATGTAACGGTGTGACATAATAGCTTCACCGGCAGTAGCAGTCAACAATTGATTTCTCAATCCGATGATACCACGTGACGGAATGTTGAATTTCACAATCATACGTTCTCCTTTGGCTTCCATTGAAAGCATTTCTCCTTTACGGATAGAAACGAATTCAACCGCACGACCGGATAAATGCTCTGGTAAGTCGATGGTTAATTCCTCAATAGGTTCACATTTGGTTCCATCAATTTCTTTGATGATTACTTGTGGTTGCCCGATTTGCAATTCGTAACCTTCTCTTCTCATGGTTTCAATTAAAACCGATAAGTGAAGAACGCCACGACCGAAAACCATAAATTTATCGGCTGAATCAGTTTCACCCAATTTCATCGCTAGGTTTTTTTCTAACTCTTTGGTCAGTCTGTCTCTAATGTGACGAGAGGTTACAAACTTCCCTTCTTTACCAAAGAATGGAGAATCGTTAATTGTAAACAACATACTCATAGTAGGCTCATCGATAGCAATGGTTTGCAATGCTTCAGGATTTTCGAAGTCGGCTATTGTATCTCCGATTTCAAAACCTTCTACTCCAACAATCGCACAGATATCTCCGGCTATAACTTCTTGAACTTTTTTACGGCCTAAACCTTCAAAAGTGTGTAATTCTTTAATTCTAGATTTGATGATTTTACCGTCTCTTTTTACTAAAGAGATTGGCATTCCTTCTTTTAAAACGCCTCTTTCTAAACGACCAATCGCAATACGACCCGTGAAAGAAGAGAAGTCTAAAGAGGTAATCAACATTTGTGGTGTTCCTTCAGATACTTTTGGAGCAGGCACATTGGCTACTACCATATCTAACAAAGGCTCAATGTTTGACGTTTGGTTTTCCCAGTGGTCAGACATCCAGTTATTTTTAGCCGAACCGTAAACTGTTGG
>JBDLVY010000225.1:0-5846 GCA_039804545.1 Bacteroidota bacterium
TAACGTTTTTTACCCAAAAGCAATATTTAGGATTGTACCTTTTGAGTGCTTTTTTTTCGGCAGTAATTTTTGTGGCGGCCTTTTATTTCTTGGATAGAAGTGCTTTAATGGTTGGCGCTTCTGCATCCATCATAGCGATATTGGTAGCCACAACAACATACCAACCCTTGATGGATCTTAGAATTGCGCTGATAGGTTATGTCAAACTTTGGCATATCACCGGCGTTACCTTATTGCTTTTTTTATTGCAAATTGGTTTGGCCAATACCGGCGGACATATTGCCCATTTTAGCGGTGCTTTTTTTGGTTATGTTTATATCAAGTTGTTGCAAAACGGAACCGATATGAGTCAACCGGTTACTACAATAATTGATTTTTTTGCCCATTTATTCAGTCCCAAGAAAAAGACCCCTTTTAAAAAAGTTCACGTTACCCCCAAAAGACCTACTGCCACTAAAGTAGAGAGTAAAATTGTAGTCAAAGATAAAACCCAACAACAAATTGATGAGATTTTGGACAAAATCAGTCAGTCGGGTTATGACAGTTTGACCGCCGATGAGAAAGAATTCCTGTTCAAAGCAGGGAAATAGTTTTATTCTTTGCATATTTGTTTTTACGTAATTCCTGAATGGGATTTGGAATTTTTAAATTGATTTTTTTGAAAAAGTTATCTTGGTTTAACAAAGTGGTTTTCGGATTTAATATAGTGCTTACTGTATTGACTTTTGTGGCCTATGCGTTGCCTTTTTTAGCACCAAAATTATTCCCGTTACTTTCGGTACTGACCTTGATTTTACCGCTATTTCTGATTTTAAACGCGTTATTTTTTGTGTATTGGTTGATACAGTTAAAGCGTCAAGTTATGCTGTCCGGTTTGGTTTTATTGCTGGGCATTACTTTTATCAATAAGTTTTATAAGTTTTCTTCTAACGACATGCCCGAAGAAGAAAAAGACTTTACCGTAATGAGCTATAACGTGCGTTTGTTCAATCTTTTTGAATGGTTGCCAAATCAAAATGTTGGGGATTCGATTTTGTCTTTTATTAACGAACAAAATCCTGATATTCTTTGTATCCAAGAATATTCGGAAAATGCCAAAGTAGATTTGAGAGTTTACAAATACAAGGCAGTTTTTATGGAAGGCAAACAAATTAAAACCGGTCAAGCCATATTTTCAAAATACCCTATTTTTAACCAAGGTGATTTTGAAATTCCAGAAGCCGGAAACAACATTATTTATGCCGATATCAAAAAGGGTAAAGACACTATTCGCGTGTACAATATTCATCTGCAGTCGATAAAAATATCGCCGGATGTCAATGAGATTGAAGAACATGTTGATGCCATTGACCAAAACAAATCCCAGTTGGTTTTTGGTCGAATCAGAGATGCTTTTAAAAAGCAAGAACAACAAGCGGCGGTTTTAGTGAGCCACAAAAAAGAATGTAAATATCCGGTTATCATTTGCGGAGATATGAATAACAGTGCGTTTTCCTATATCTACCGAAACATCAAAGGCGATTTGAACGATTGTTTTGAAGAAGCCGGAAATGGTTTTGGACAAACCTATAAATTCAAATATTATCCGGCGCGCATCGACTATATTTTTGCCAATAAAAAAATGAAGGTAAAAAGTTTTAAGAACTTCTCTAAGTTTGAGAATTCCGATCATTTTCCGGTAATGGCCAGACTTTCTTTTACAGAGTAAGGGATTGTTTTTTCAAATAATCTAAAGCATATCTTCCTTCGTTGAACAATAAATCTAAGATGCTTAAATTGTTCAAGTAACCGTGTTTTTCGCCGAAAACTTGGGTATAAGGTTCATATACCAAACTGTCTTTTTTGCCGTTGATTAAATTTCTGAAGTCTATTTTATCTGTAACGGTATGAAAATATTCCTCGGTTTCATTGTAATCAAATTCCAATCCGAGACAGTTGGAAACAATAGTCATTGTTTCCAGGTTTAAGTCCATTAGAAATTCGTGCTTCTTTTCAAAAATCGGACGAATATCATCTTCAAAATACTCAAAGAAAGGTGAAGTTCTATAAGCAGCTTCAAGTGATTTAAAATGCTGTTTCTGCCAATCAAAAGCCGTTTCTAAGCGAACATCTTTGCTCTTTTGGTGTGGCGTTTTTGAATGTTTGATAGGAATGTTAAGCAATTGAATACCATTTGGACTGTAAATGTACATTCGGTTCCTATTGGTTTGTTTTTGGAAATTGTCATCCATTTCAAACGTCACCAAATCACTTTGAGCAATGGCTACAAAATGACTGATAGAAGGGAAATAGCTTGGATGGATGAGGATGTTGTTCATTTGGAGTAGGTTGCGGGTTTCGGGTTGCTAATCTGTTTTGATTCGGCACTCGAAACCCGTAACTTTAAACTATGCTTTCGCTTTTCTTTTTTTCATAAAATAATCACCTACCACATACAAGGCAATTAAGCCTAAGAAATATTTGAAATAGGATTCCGGTTGGCCTTCTCCGTTTACGGTGGTGAATAGTCTGTCCCAACGGATACGCCAATTTTTGATACCATCGTTAATTCCGTCGATACTCATCCAAATGAATACCGGTTTTCCCACGATATGGTCTTCCGGAACAAATCCCCAGTAACGACTGTCTTCCGAATTGTTGCGGTTATCTCCCATCATCCAATAATAATTTTGTTGGAAAGTATAAGAGGTTGCTTTTTTATCGTCTATATAAATGTCATCACCGACTGTTTTTAAGTCATGTTTTTCATAAACAGAGATTAATCGTTTGTACAGTGAAATATTTTCTTTGTTTAAAGGAATAGTTTTACCAGCTTCTGGGATATAAATAGGTCCCAAATTATCGGAATTCCATGTCGGGTTGTGGCTGAAAATATTGCCTTCCGGAAATTGGTTTACTATTTTAGTAACCGATTTTATTCCCGGAACTTTTCTCAATGTAATGGCGGCTTCATTCGTTAAGGCCTTGATGAAAATAGTATCTCTGGCTTCATTTTTAAAGCCGGCACCATCAGTAGAACCAACTCCTTTTAAAACATAATCAAAATCGATAGGCGTATTCAAATCGTAAGTCATATAATACGCATGCTGCGGTTTAGCTCTTTCCGGTAAAATCAATTCTTTTCCATTGATAAAAACTACACCGTTCTTAATTTGTAAATTATCTCCTGGAGTTCCCTGACATCTTTTTACATAATTAGATTTTTTGTCAATAGGCTTCATGATGCTTCTGCCGGAAGTATCAAAGAATTTGTAAACCGTATCAGCAGGCCAGTTGAAAACAACGATATCGTTTTTCTCTATTTTTTCAAAACCCGGAAATCTAAAATAAGGCAATTGCGGGAAACTTAAATAGGATTTGGTTCTCACTAAAGGTAAAGTATCGTGAACCATTGGAGCCGCTACAGCAGTCATAGGCGTTCGGGCACCGTAGTGAAATTTACTCACGAATAAGAAATCGCCAATGAGTAAAGATTTTTCTAAGGAAGAAGTCGGAATTTGAAAAGGTTGCATCACATAAGTGTGTACCAAAGTAGCCACAACCACTGCAAAAAGAATCGAACTAATGGTGTCACCGGTTTTGGTAGTGGAGACCAAACTTCTATCGGAGATATAATTTACGTCTTGGGTGTAATTAATGTAATAAATGTAAAGGCCAAAGGTGAAAATTCCCAGCCAAGTGTCGGCCGTAGATTTTCTCCCAAAACTTCTTAGCGTTTCTACCCAAACCACCGGAAACATAATCAGGTTGATGATAGGGATGAATAGGAGTAAGGTCCACAACGTTGGTCTGCCTATAATTCGCATTAAAACTATGGCGTTATAAACCGGTACAAAGGCTTCCCATCTTTTTCTTCCTGCTTTTTCGTATAGTTTCCAGGTTCCTAATCCGTGAATAACCTGAACAATCAGGAAAAATACAAACCATTGATATGTTGACATAATTTTAAATTTTTGGTTAGATGACAGTTGTTAGCTGCCGGAAGTTTTAATTAATTATTTCCTATAAGTATCACAATATTTGTTTTTGTTTCAAGGTCCTGTGTTTTTTATAATTTTTATTTGATAAATCATCCAACATCAAGCACCCAACCCAAGGACATCTTTCATTGAGAAAACGCCTTTTTTTCCTTGTATCCACTCGGCCGCTAAAACAGCGCCTAAAGCAAAACCTTCACGGTTGTGTGCCACATGTTTGATTTCGATAAAATCTACATCAGAACTGTAGAAAACACTATGCGTTCCCGGAACATTTTCGATGCGTTTGGCGTCAATGTGAATTTGCTTCGCCTGTTCGCTATCGCTCGAGTGATTATCGCTCGCAGTTTCTTCTGTCCAAGAAGTATAAGCTGAATTTTCGATAACACCTTTGGCCAAAGAAATTGCCGTTCCGCTTGGGGAATCTAGTTTTTGGGTATGGTGAATTTCTTCCATCGAAACTTTGTATACCGATGAAAATTTTGCCATCATTTTGGCCAAATAAGCATTCAGCTCAAAAAATAAATTAACGCCCAAACTAAAATTTGAACCATATAAAAAAGCGCCGTTTTTCTCTTGGCATAATTTGACTACTTCATCATAACGCTCTAGCCAACCCGTAGTACCGCAAACCACTGGGACATTTTGGTTAAATGCTTCAGTAATATTTGCAACAGCGGCCATTGGAACACTAAAATCGATAGCAACATCGGCAGTTTCCAATCCGTCATAAGTATTGGTTTCGTCTTTTTTGAGTACAATTTCGTGACCTCTTTCTACAGCGATTCTCTCAATCACTTTCCCCATTTTTCCGTATCCCAGAAGTGCAATTTTCATTAGAATTTGAAATTTAAAGTTAGGCCCAGATTAGGTTTGGCCGTAAAATCGTTTTGGTAAATATCCGGAGCTACAGACAGTTTATCGTTTACGTTAAATTGTATCAAATGGGCATCCACATTGGCATCTACGATATTTAAAATATAAAAGCCTAAAGTAACCAATAGCGACAAGTCTCTGTTTCTTTGGTAAAAGCGCTGGGCTTGTACCAATCTGGAATCATCCAAATAGTCATATTGGTCACCGGTAAAGCCAGCCAATCTTCTTTTGTATGCGTCGCGATAACTGTGGTATTTTTTATTGTTGTCCAAGTAAAAGTACATACTGGTCCCGATGGCACCGTAAACGATGGGTATTTTCCAGTATCTTTTGTTGTAAGCCTGACCCAATCCGGGTAAGATAGCCGAATAAAAAGCGGCTTTTGAAGGTGTGAGCGGATCTATTTCTTTTAATTTGGTACTGTCTTTAATCACCAAACCCTCCACGCTTTGTTGTGAATATAGGTTTTGGTTTCCTAGGAGAAAGCAAAGTATAACTATGTAAAACAGCCTAGTCACTAACCTTTGATTAATTTGATAATGCGGTTAAAATCTTCTTCTGAGTGAAAAGGAATGGTGATTTTACCTTTACCGTTTCCGGCCACTTTTACATCAATTTTGGTTCCGAAGAAATTCACAAAAGCTTTTTTCTGGTCTTCTGCAACGGCAAAACTTTCCCCTTTTTTGGTTTTCGCAGTTGCCGGTTTTAAACTGTCTTGGTAGTTTTTTACCAAAGCTTCGGTTTCACGAACGGATAGATTTTGGCTGACAATTTTTTGGTAAATATCGGTTTGAACGTCTTGGTTTTCTATATTGATAATCGCGCGACCGTGTCCCATACTGATAAATCCGTCACGAATTCCGGTTTGGATAATCGGGTCTAGCTTCAATAATCTTAAATAGTTGGCAATAGTAGAACGTTTTTTACCCACACGCTCGCTCATTTGCTCTTGGGTCAATTGGATTTCGTCAATCAATCTTTGGTAAGAAAGCG
>JBDLVY010000226.1:0-20149 GCA_039804545.1 Bacteroidota bacterium
TCACTGTTAAATTTCCTGTTACGGTAAAATCGGGAGAATTATTTCCTCCTTCCAATATTCCACTAATTGTGGCATTAGATACTGTTATCAAATCGTCTAAAAGCACTGTTGTTCCAGAAGCAATTACTATATGGTCTATTGCCGTTGGTGCAGTTACAGTTCCCCAAGTAGCAGGATCACTAAAGTTTCCAGATTGTACCGATGTAAAAGTAGTTTGCGCCTGCAAGCTTATTCCCGTAAAGAATATAATTGTCACTGTTAAAATCCTTTGGAGGAATTGTTTCTTTGTAATTAAGGTTTTTAATCCATTAATTGCAGAATTCAAATTGTTTTTAAGCGTGTAATTTTTTCGCATAATCTGGAAAATTGGGTTAGTAATCAAATATAAACTTTTTTATTGTAGTATGGCAGTTTGACCGCTTTCAAAATGACTGAATTTTTAAAACTTTTTTGTAAAATTTAAAGCGTTATTTTTTAGTCTATTACTATGAAAATCAGAATATTAATTTTTTAAATAACTAATTTTTATCTTGTTGAAAATTAAAGATACAATTCCCCACGATGAGGCTTTAAAATATCCCTAACTTGTATCATATGTTCATCGGTTACCACCATAAAAGCTATGGCATGCATTTCATTTTTGATTTCAAAACCGGTAAGGGTAATTGGTAAATTTTCGATGGAGATGTATTCTTTTAAATGAATTTCATGATGTTCAGCAGTTTTGGCAGAAGCCGGTCCGCGAAAGTCCCATATGAGTTTAATTTGTCTTGACATTTTAGTTTCAATCTAGTTGAAGGCAAAATTACGATAACAATTTTCAAATTCTTACTTTTGCCAAAAATTACTTCATGCCGCAAGAATTACTCATACAGGTTTCACCCGAAATAGCCGCCAACGAAAGTTTGCTCTATCAATATGTAGCGCAATCAGTTCGAGTTTCTACTAAATTGGTTGGTAAAGTTGTAATTCTGAAGCGTTCAATCGACGCGCGTCAAAAAGCCATAAAAATCAATCTCAAAGTTTTGGTCTATTTGATTGATGAAAAATACACCGAGCAAAAAATTGAACTGCCCGAATACAAAAATGTTGCTAACTCCCAAGAAGTAATCATCGTTGGTGCTGGTCCGGCCGGACTTTTCGCCGCGCTGCAATTGATTGAATTAGGCTTGAAACCAATAGTAATCGAACGCGGAAAAGACGTTCGAGGTCGGCGTCGTGATTTGAAAGCGATTAATGTTGACCATATTGTTAATGAAGATTCCAATTATTGTTTTGGTGAAGGTGGTGCAGGTACATATTCAGACGGAAAATTATATACGCGTTCTAAAAAACGCGGTGATGTCGACAGAATTCTACAGTTATTAGTTGGTTTTGGTGCTACGCCCGATATTTTAGTAGAAGCCCATCCGCACATTGGAACCAATAAATTGCCGCAAATTATTCAAGACATTCGTGAGAAAATTATCGAATGCGGCGGTCAAGTTTTATTCGAAACCAGAGTGACTGATTTTGTTGTCAAGAATAATGAAATGCAAGGTATCGTAACCCAAAATGGCGATACGATTTTAGCCAATAAAGTCATTTTGGCCACCGGACATTCGGCACGTGATATTTTTGAGTTGTTGGATAGAAAGAAAATTTTAATCGAAGCCAAGCCTTTTGCACTAGGTGTTCGAGCAGAACATCCACAAGAATTGATTGATAAAATTCAATACAGTTGTGACTTCCGTGGTGAACATTTACCGCCTGCGCCTTATTCTATAGTGAAGCAAGTCAACGGTCGCGGCATGTATTCGTTTTGTATGTGTCCGGGTGGCGTAATTGCTCCGTGTGCTACGAGTCCGGGTGAAGTAGTTACCAATGGTTGGTCGCCATCCAAACGTGATCAAGCTACTGCCAATTCCGGAATTGTAGTCGAATTAAAACTCGAAGATTTCAAACCCTTTGCCAAATTCGGAGCGTTGGCCGGAATGGAATTTCAAAAAAGTATCGAACAAAAAGCTTGGCATTTGGCCGGACAAACCCAAAAAGTTCCTGCCCAAAGAATGGTCGATTTTACCCAAAACAAAGTATCTACTTCTATTCCTAAAACGTCTTATGTTCCGGGAACAACTTCGGTAGAAATGGGACAAGTATTTCCGGGATTCTTAACCCAAATCATGCGCGAAGGCTTTATGCAATTTGGTAAATCAATGCGAGGTTATATGACCAATGAAGCGATTCTCCACGCACCTGAAAGCCGAACTTCTTC
Organism: Bacteroidota bacterium; assembly: GCA_039804545.1. Classification (GTDB taxonomy): domain Bacteria; phylum Bacteroidota; class Bacteroidia; order Flavobacteriales; family Flavobacteriaceae; genus Flavobacterium. The sequence goes on from JBDLVY010000226.1 coordinate 2,255, forward strand.
ACCGGTAAGGATTCCGCGAGACCATGAAACTTTAGAACATTTGCAAATCAAAGGTTTATATCCTTGTGGTGAAGGTGCCGGATTTGCGGGCGGTATCATCTCTGCTGCTATTGATGGTGAAAAATGTGCGCTTAAAATTGCGGAAAGTCTCTTAAAATAAATTAATTTTCATTTTTATTTTAAAAAAGTAGGGTGAGGGCATTTTGTGTTGTCTAACCTATAAACACTAAATACAAATAAGATGAAAAAGATTAAAATTTTAGTATTGCTATTGGCCGTTTCGGTCACAGGTTTTTATTCATGTACCGATAATGATCCGGTGGAAAATGAAGTTGTAACCGCGAAAAGTATTTCGCTCAGAACTACTTTAAACGAAATTAAAAAAGCCAACAACATTAGTGACAGAAATGCCAACTCAACTCAAGATCAATTGTTTTGTTTTGATTTTGTTTTCCCTTTAACCTTAGCTTACAATGACGGAACTGTCATTTCAGTGGCAACTTATGAAGGTTTATTAGATGTATTAACTTCGGAAACTGAAATGTTATTTATTGTTGGCATTGCTTTCCCTTTCCAAGTGCAACAAGAAGGTGCTGTTACCACTATTGATGATGAGGCCGAATTTTATGCTTTGATTGATCAATGCGGATTTAGTACTATTAATGATGATGTATTGCAATTTAGTTGTTTACAAATGGTATTTCCAATTTCGGTAATCAATAATAGTGGTGCTACTATTGTAGTAGATACTCAAGCAGAATTAGAATCTTTATTGATAGGTGGAACTTTAGTAGAGATTATTTTTCCTATCAGCGTTACTCAAAATAATGAGGTTATAGAGGTTAATGATTTGTATGAGTTATTTGACTTGTATGATGAGTGTGATGGGAATACCAATTCTTGTATTTGTACTACAGATTATAATCCGGTTTGTGTGCAAACGGCTAATGGCATCGTAGAATATTCGAATATGTGTTTGGCCGAGTGCGATGGTTATACTCAAAACGACTTGGTGTCATGTGCGCCAACTTGCAGCATCACCAATGTTACTGCTTCACCGGGAACTTGTAATACAGACGGCACGTATCCTTTGACAGTTGATTTTGATTATGCGAATACCTCTTCTGCGTATTTTACAGTTTATAATTCTCTTGGAAATTGGGTTGGTACTTATCTTTTGTCCGATTTGCCATTTACTATTCCAAGTTACCCTAGTTTAGGTTCCACATCAGATTATTTTGTTATCAGACTAGGCGACAATTTTGATTGTCAAGCTTCACAACAATGGGCAGCACCGGTTTGTCAAACTTCATCTAGCAATTTCGGGAATCAATTGGGGACTTGTTTTACGATGAATTATCCGGTTCAGGTTCAATATCAAGGTGCTTTGGTAACTGTTAATAATGATGCTGAATTGTTACAGTATTATTTCCCGAATGTGTCTAGTATTCCGGCTTTTGTCTATCCTTTAAGCATAAACTATAATACTCCTTCAGGACCAGTATCAATACAATTAGATAGTCAAGCTGGTTTCAATGCAGCGATTTCAGGCATTTGTAATTAATGTAATTTATAAAATTGGGAAGAATAAGTATTACGACACAACCTTAGCAATAAGGTTGTGTCTGTAATTTAAGCTATGAAAAAAGAAAATCAAAATGCCATGCTCTGTTCCGATACGGTTTTCCGTTCGGTTTTTGATGCCAATTTTAAGGTGTTGAGAAACTTTTTGGTCTATAAATTTAGAGGAGATACAGAAAGTGCAGAGGATATTGCGCAGAATGCTTTTGTCAAACTTTGGGAAAATTGCGGTATCCTGCGACCTGAACAAGCCAAAAGTTTTTTGTACACTACAGCGATAAGACTTTCGCTGAATACTATAAAACACAATCAGGTAGTGAACCATTTTGAGTTGCAATTCCAAACCAAATCAGCTCACAAAGAGTCGCCAGATTTTTTGATGGAAGAAACCGAATTGAAAACCCAATTGGAAAAAGCCATCAATGATTTGCCCGAAAAACAAAGAACAGTATTCTTGATGAATCGCTTTGAGAACCAGACGTATTCAGAAATTGCGGCGTCTTTGGATTTATCGGTAAAAGCAGTAGAGAAACGGATGCATTTGGCTTTGTTGTCCTTGAGAAAAGTAATAAAGAACGTTTGAAAATAATGATATGGAAGAGAGTAACGATACGTATTTATCAGATTGGTTGGCTGACAAAGTTACCGATGAACAATTAAAACAATTGGTTTCGGCTGAAGATTTTGATGCCTTTCAAAAGATAAAAAATACGCTAAACGGTTTTGAAATCAATTCTCCTAATTTGGAGCAAAACTTTAGTGCCATCAAGCAAAAGTTAGCGGAGAAAAATCAGTCCAAACCTAAAGTCATTTCGCTTTGGCGTTATGTTTCTATAGCTGCTTGTTTGCTGCTCATGTTTGGAGTCTATCATTTTTTTATTGCTCAAAATCAAATCACAACTGGGTTTGGGAAGTCGGAAATGATAACCCTTGCGGATAATTCTAAAGTGTCTTTAAATGCCAAATCTACCCTCAAGTATAGCAATGTTTTCGAATACAAAAGAACCTTGCAGCTTGATGGTGAAGCTTTTTTTGAAGTCGAAAAAGGAAGTCCGTTTACTGTAGAAACCGCTCTCGGTAATGTTCGGGTATTGGGGACCAAATTTAACGTAATTGCTATCCAAGATTTCTTCGAAGTAATGTGTTATGAAGGCAAAGTTCAAGTTACTCAAAATGAAAAATCAGCGATTTTAACCCAAGGTGAAAGTGTGCGTTTTTACCATGGCACTGTAGAAAATTGGTCAACCGAAACTACACTCAAACCAACCTGGATTATTGGAGAATCTTCGTTTTCAAAAGTGCCAATGCGCTATGTAATTGAGCAATTCAAAAAACAATACAATGTTGAAGTCGAGTATCCCAAAACTATTGAAAATATAAAATTCACAGGAACATTTACCCATAAAGAACCAACCGTAGCGTTGCAGACCATTTGTTTGCCGTTGCATTTAAAATTTGGCAAAGACCAAACCGGAAAAATTATCATTTCTGAATGAAAAAAATAGTTTTGTTAGGCTTCTTCTTGTGCTGGATGTCACTTTCATGGTCACAAAAAAAGAAGTCTTTTATTTATACTAATGCTAAACTCACCTTAGTGCTTTCCGATATTGAGAAAGCTTTTGACGTTAAATATTCCTATGTTGATTCGCTTGTGGCTTCACAAAGAATTTCGGTATCCAAAAGGCTTTATTCGTTGACCCAAATCAATGCCGAAATTGAAAAACAATCAACTTTAAAAGTCATCCAAATCAATGAAAGGTTTTATTCGATTAACCAATTGGAAACGCTAGAAGTATTTCCGCTTGAAGAAGTAATAGTCGAAGAGTTTTTGGCAAAAGGCATTCAGAAAACCAACCAACATTATATCATTTCACCCCAAAAAGTAGAAACACTTCCCGGAATCACCGATGCCGATATTTTACAATCGTTACAACAATTACCCGGCGTCAAAAGTCCGAATGAAACTGCAACCGGATTGTACATTCGCGGCGGAACGGCAGACCAAAATTTAATTTTGATGGATGGGATTCGGTTGTACCATCCCGGACATTTATTCGGCATGATTTCGAGTATCAATCCCAATGTGGAGCAAACCGTGAATTATTATAACAAAGCTGTGAATCCTAAGTTTGGGGAAAGGGTTTCGGGTATTATTGATATCAAATCCACCGACAAAATCTCCGAAAAGCTTAAAGTCAATGCCGGAATAAATGCCTTGAATGCTGATTTGTATTTGCAAACGCCCATAGTTAAAGATAAATTAGGTCTTCAAATTTCTGGGAGAAAATCATATACAGAGTGGTGGCAATCCCCAACTTTTAATCAATTGGAGAACAAAGTTTTTCAAAATACCAACTTCAAAGAATTCGACAACGACAACCAGTTTCAGTTTTATGATTATTCGGCCAAATTGAATTTTAAACCCACTGATAAAACCGAAATTTCACTTTCAGCTTTGGTCATCAAAAACAATTTAGATTATAAGAATGTCATTCGAATAGACAGTATCAGTAACCAAAGAATGAGCCTCGACAATTATGGTTTTAGTCTGAATTGGCTTCAAAAATACAGTCCTAGATTTACTCAAAAAACCATAGTTTTTTATTCGTTATATAGCTTTGATTACCTAAAAAAACAAGATTACGACACAGATAAATTTGAAGCCTTTAAAAAATTAAATCGAATTGTTGATTCGGGTGCTGAATTCAATTTTGACTTCAAAATCAATGACAAAGCCAATCTTGAATTTGGTTACCAAGTTTTCGGAAACGACATTTCGCATTTGTTCAACAGTTACAACCAAGATATTGGCATTGATTTAAATTTGAAACACAATTACAACATTACACACGTTGGTTTTGTCCATGCCAAATATGATTTCGGCAGTTGGAATTGGCAACCCGGTTTGCGTTATAATTATTACAGCCAAATGAAAGCAACCAGTTTTGAACCTCGGTTGTTGTTGCAAAAAAAACTATCTGAATCGTTTATTTGGCAAGCTTCTTATGAGCGAAGAAGTCAGATTTTGAGTCAGGTTCGCGAAAATGCCGCCAACGATTTGAGTTTGGAAAACTATGTTTGGATTCTGTCAGACAATAAAGAATACCCTGTTCAAAAAGCCAATCAGTTTACCACCGGATTCATCTTCAAAAAACAGCGTTGGCTTTTAGATGTTGATGCTTATTACAAAAACATCACCGGAATTACTTCGTTTACTTTGGGTTTTTTGAATCAAAATGACAATGATGTTCAACATGGAAAGGGTTTTACCAAAGGTTTGGATGTGTTGCTTCAGAAAAGTACCGCTACTTGGCGTGCTTGGTTGACTTACACTTATCAGGATTCTCAAAATCAGTTTGTAACTTTGAATGACGGACATTATTTTAGTTCGAATGCCAATATCAATCACAGTTTTACCATCGCTTTCAATAAAAAATGGCACAACTTTTTATTTACCACGGGTTGGTTTTGGCACAGTGGTAAACCGTATAGCAACATTAATGATTTAGGTGAAATAACTTCATACAACTCTGATAGATTACCCAATTACCATCGCTTAGATATTTCCGGCAGTTATCAGTTCCAAAGTATAAATGGGAATACTTACAAAGTTGGTCTTTCAATTTACAATCTCTACAACCGAAATGCGTTAATCAGCAAAGAATTGGAACGCAACTTTACCAATGTATCCGATTTTATTACACCTCGCTATTCGGTGCAGGAGTTTTACTCTTTAGGCATAATGCCCAATGTTTTTTTTAGAGTAAATTTCTAAAAGTTTTCAGTTACAACGATTTAGTTAATTTCTTTCCAATAATTGATGTCGTGCGTTTTAACCAAAATAGTATTTTTATAAAAAATCATTTTTATGAGTACTATTCCAAGTGAATTTCAAATTACCAATTTATTAAACCAAGATACTTATTTAGTCAACGGTGAATTAAAAAAATGGACAGGCGAAACCACCCCGGTTTTTTCCACCATATCTTCCACAGAGCATTATGCTCCAACGGTATTGGGTTCTATTCCGGCGATGGGCGAAAAAGAAGGCAATGAAGTAGTCGATGCAGCGGTTGCCGCTTATAACAATGGACAAGGGTTGTGGCCCACGATGAAAGTTATTGATCGTATCAAATGCATGGAAAGTTTTGTTACCCTAATGAAAGCCACGCGCAGTGAAGTTGTCAAATATTTAATGTGGGAAATCGGTAAATCTTTACCCGATTCTGAAAAAGAGTTTGACCGAACGGTAGAATACATTTACGATACCATTGAAGATTATAAACAATTAGACCGAAACAATGCTCGTTTTACCAAAAGTCAAGGCGTCAATGCGATGGTACGTCGCGGTCCGCTTGGCGTAGTGCTTTGTTTGGGTCCGTACAATTATCCGCTGAATGAAACCTTTTCTTTGCTGATTCCGGCGATTATCATGGGAAACACGGTGATTTTCAAACCGGCAAAACACGGAGTATTGTTGATTTCACCATTGTTGAAAGCTTTTCAAACCAGTTTTCCGAAAGGTGTAATCAATATCGTTTACGGTCGAGGTAGAGATGTCGCTTCACCCATTATGAAATCTGGGAAAGTCGATATTTTGGCTTTAATAGGCAACAGTAAATCAGCGATTGCCTTGCAAGATTTGCACCCTAACAAAAACCGTTTGCGTTTGATCTTAGGTTTGGAAGCCAAAAACCCTGCGATTATTTTACCGGATGCCGATTTAGATTTGGCGATTCAGGAATGCATCATGGGAACATTATCTTTTAATGGCCAACGTTGTACGGCTTTGAAAATTTTGTACGTGCACGAATCTATAGCAGCCGAATTCAACCGAAGATTTGCCGAAAAAGTGGATGCTTTGCCTTTTGGAAATCCGTGGGAGAAAGGTGTTTCTTTGACGCCACTTCCTGAAAAAGAAAAACCAAATTACATCCAAGAATTAATCGATGATGCGCAAGAGAAAGGGGCAAATGTTATTAATCAGAAAGGCGGACAAAGAACCGAAAACTATATTTTTCCGGCAGTTTTATTTCCAATTAACAAAGAAATGCGGGTGTATCACGAAGAGCAATTCGGACCGGTAATTCCAATTCTGACCTTCAAAGACATCCAAGAACCGTTAAATGATATGGCGGAATCCAATTACGGACAGCAAGTGAGTTTGTTTGGACAAGACATCAAAACCATAGCGCCGCTGATTGACACGTTAGTGAATTTGGTTTGTCGTGTAAATTTGAATAGCTCGTGTCAACGCGGCCCGGATGTGTATCCGTTTACCGGAAGAAAAGATTCGGCAGTAGGTACTTTGAGTATACATGATGCGTTGCGTTCGTTCTCCATTAGAACTTTTGTAGCCTCTAAAGACAACGCTTATAACAATGCTATTCTGCAGGAATTACTAAACAGCAAAGAATCGAATTTTATCAATACCGATTATATTTTATAATGAAAAAGCCCTGTATTATCAGGGCTTTTTTTTAGTTTTTCTTTTTCAATCTGTCTTTAAAAACCTTTTCAAATTTTTCCAATTTGGGTTGAATGACCATTTGGCAATAAGGTTGGTCTTTGTTGTTTTCGTAATAGTTTTGGTGATAGTCCTTAGCTTTGTAAAACGCTTTAAACGGTTCCAAAGTTGTGACTATTTTGTTATTGAAAACTTCTTTATTCAATTCGGCTATAATGCTCTCTGCAGCATTCTTTTGCTCTTCGTTTTTATAAAAAATCACCGAACGGTATTGTGTCCCAACATCAGCGCCTTGACGGTTTAAAGTTGTTGGATCGTGAACCGTAAAAAACACTTGGAAGATTTCATCCAAATTGGTTTTAGTTTTGTCATAAGTAATTTCCACTACTTCCGCCGCACCGGTTGTTCCGGAACAAACTTCTTCATAACTTGGGTTTTCAACTTTTCCACCTGAGAAGCCTGAAACTACTCTTTCTACACCGGTTAAGTTTTCATAAACCGCTTCCACACACCAATAACAACCGCCACCGATAGTGATGGTTTCGAGATTGTCTTTGCTTTGATTGGCTAAAGCATCGGGAACAAAATCCAATGAAACGGCATTCATGCAATATCTTTTTCCTGTTGGTTCCGGACCATCGTCAAACAAATGGCCTAAATGACTGTCACATCGGCCACAAAGTGCTTCAATTCTGCGCATGCCATAAGAGTTATCGTTTTTAAAAGTAATACTGTTTTTGTTGTCTTGCTCAAAAAAGCTTGGCCAACCACAACTGCTCACAAATTTTTGGTCGGATTTAAAAAGTTTCAAACCACAAGCCGCACAATAATAAGTGCCTTTGGTTTCGCTTTTCCACAGGGTTCCGGTAAAGGCTCTTTCGGTATCCGCTTGACGGGCAACCGCATACAAATCGGGTGGCAATACCTTTTTCCATTGGTCATCGGTTAGAACCAATTTAGAAGTATCAGTGTTAGAATAATAAGGATTCTCAGGTTTTGAAATGACGTTTTCCATAGCAGTGGTTTTTGTTGATTTGTTATTGTTTTGACCACAAGCTGTAAACATAAACAGTGGTGTCAAAATAAAAAAGTTAAAAATGGATTTTCGCATGGTGATTGATTTTAAATCTCCAACAAATTTACACTACATCTTCGAGTTGAAATGTCTGATAGATTACAAATTGCAGTGATTTAAGGAAAGTTTAACGGTTGTTCTATCTGCATAATTAGAGTCGCCGATATTTTTTCGTATTTTTGAACGATTAATAAAAGTTATGGTCGAAGAAAAAGTAATCTTGGTTAACGAACAGGATGAACCAATTGGTTTGATGAATAAATTGGAAGCACATGAGAAAGCGGTTTTGCACCGTGCTTTTTCGGTTTTTGTGTTGAACAGTAATAACGAAATCATGTTACAACAACGCGCGCACCACAAATACCATTCGCCTTTATTGTGGACAAATACTTGTTGCAGTCACCAACGAGAAGGTGAAACCAATATTCAAGCCGGAAGCCGTCGATTGTATGAAGAAATGGGTTTTAAAACCGACTTAAAAGAACTGTTTCATTTTATCTACAAAGCACCATTCGACAATGGTTTGACCGAGCACGAACTCGATCATGTAATGATTGGATATTACAACGATGAACCTCAAATTAATCCGGAAGAAGTAGAAAGTTGGAAATGGATGTGTATCGAAGCTGTTCGACAAGACATGATACAAAACCCTGATATTTATACGGTTTGGTTCAAAATCATCTTCGATGAATTCTACCATTATCTCGAAGACCACAAACTTTAATGCCCAACTTATAACTACCCATTCTTAACTATGAAAGTCACCGTATCTAGAAAAGCCCATTTCAATGCCGCACATCGATTGTATCGAAAAGATTGGTCTATGGAAGAAAATGATGCGGTTTTTGGGAAGTGCAATAATCCAAATTTTCACGGACACAATTACGAGTTGATCGTTTCGGTAACGGGAGAAATTGACCAAGAAACCGGTTTTGTGATAGATGTCAAGATTTTATCCGATTTAATCAAAGCGCATGTTGAAAATGCTTTCGACCATAAAAACCTAAACTTGGATGTTCCTGATTTCACGGATTTAAATCCAACAGCCGAAAATATAGCGGTGGTCATTTGGCAAAAGTTGAGACCTTTTATCAACGCTGACAAAGATTTGGAAGTCGTTTTATACGAAACCCCAAGAAATTTTGTAACCTACAAAGGCGAATAATGGCATTGCAAGTCGGAGACAAAGTCCCTAATTTTTCAGCCGTTGATACTAACGGAAATCTGTTTGAAAGCAACACTATTGTTGGTCAAAAAGCTTTGGTGATTTATTTTTACCCCAAAGATGATACCCTAGTTTGTACAGAACAAGCTTGTAGTTTTCGCGACCAATATGAAGATTTTAAAACTTTAGGTGCTGAGGTTATTGGCGTAAGTAGTGATTCTGTAAAATCCCATCAAAAATTTGCTTCCCGTTACCAACTGCCTTTTGTTTTGCTTTCAGATTCTGATAAGAAATTGCGAAAACTGTTTGGTGTTCCCAATGATTTGTTGGGTTTGCTTCCGGGTCGTGTCACGTATGTGATTGATATGAATGGAATTATTCAACTGGTTTTTAATAGCATGTCGGGTAAAATTCACATTAAAAAAGCACTCGAAATTCTTCAAAGTAAGACTTGATTTTATAAAATTGTGCTAAATAACATTTGTCTTTGAAAATATTTCATCATTCTTTTCAAACAAAATGACAGATATTTGCATCAAATAATACAAGCATGAAATTATATCCCTTACAATTTGAGCCGATTTTAAAAGAAAGAATTTGGGGTGGAACCAAATTGAAATCCTATTTAAACAAACCGATTACTTCTGAAATCACCGGTGAAAGTTGGGAAATATCTACAGTTGAAAATGACGTAAGTGTTGTTTCTAATGGTGATTTTAAAGGAAAATCTCTAAACGAATTGATAGCCGAATTTCCGACTGAAATTTTGGGAACGAAAGTTTATGACCAATTTGGGACACAATTCCCCTTGCTTTTCAAATATCTTGATGCACGTGAAGATTTGTCAATTCAAGTTCATCCCAATGATGCTTTAGCCAAAAAACGACACAATTCGCTGGGAAAAACCGAAATGTGGTATGTTTTACAAGCAGATAAAGAGTCAAGGTTGATTGTTGGCTTCAAAGAAAATGCTTCGCCTGAAGAATATATTGAGCATCTCAACAATAAAACACTGTTGGAAATTTTGGATACCAAAGCGGTAAAACCAGGAGATGTTTTTATGCTCAATACCGGAACCATTCATGCCTTGGGTGCCGGAATATTGATAGCCGAAATCCAGCAGACTTCTGACATTACGTATCGCGTTTATGATTTTGATAGGGTAGATGCTAATGGGAATACCCGAGAGTTGCATATCGATTTGGCTTTGGAAGCCTTGAATTATGATAAAGTTGATGCCCAACGCTCTTACGAGAAAAAAGAGAATGTTTCGAATGAAGTCATCAACTGTAAATATTTTACCACCAATTTTCTCCCGATTAATGGTGCCATAGAAGTCAATAAATCAACGAAATCATTTAGGGTTTATATGTGTATGGATGGTGATTTTACTTTGACAACTAATGGAGATTCTTATCAATACGGAAAAGGAAGTACTATTTTACTTCCGGCTTGTATTACTGATTTTCAATTGTCTGGAGAAGCTTCAATGCTAGAAATTTATATTTCTTAGTTGGTGTTCTAAAGATTTAGTGTAATTTTGCGCCAAATTTAAAATTTACAAGAAAATGGGAAGTGTTAAGAATTTAAAAAAAGACATCAATTTTGTATTAGGAGATATCATTGAAGCAGTTTACATCTATGAGATGACAACTTCAGGAAAGCCTTCAGACAAAACCAACGCTATCATAGATGAGGCGATTGCGTCTTTTGACGGTTTGATCACCAAAGTGAACGCAAAGAAAGTGGAAAATAAAAAAGCACATTTCAAACAAATCAACGTCGAATTAGAACAAGTTGCTAATCAGTTGGTTGAAAAAATCAATGCATTGCAATAAGAAAAAACAATAAAAAAGTGCCGAAATATTTTGGAAAATTAAATTTCACTTTTATATTTGCACTCACATTGAGACGCCAGCATAGCTCAGTTGGCTAGAGCAGCTGATTTGTAATCAGCAGGTCGTGGGTTCGAGTCCCTCTGCCGGCTCAATAAAAAAAACCATCACTGAAAAGTGGTGGTTTTTTGTTTTTAGGCTATATTCTTTTAAAGCAATTCCAATTCTGTATCTTTGTCGGCTTTTTAAAAATGAAATACAGCTAATATTCGCCCCAATAATATTTAAAAATTAGAGTTTATGTGTAAGACAAAACAAAGTGAATTTATGCAAGAGGCTATTAACCTGTCTATTGAGAATGTAAAATCGGGAAAAGGCGGGCCTTTTGGTGCTGTAATCGTAAAAGACGGTAAAATCATCGCTAGAGGTGCAAATGGAGTAACTATTACTAATGATCCAACGGCACATGCGGAGGTTGTGGCTATTAGAAATGCTTGCAAGGAATTAGGTACTTTCCAATTAGATGGATGCGAAATTTATACTAGTTGTGAACCGTGTCCAATGTGTTTGGGGGCCATTTATTGGGCTAGACCAGATAGAATCTATTTCGCCAATACCAAAAAAGATGCTGCTGATATTCAATTCGACGATCAATTTATATACGAGGAATTGGAACTTCATTTTACTGAACGAAAACTAGAAACCAAACAAATGATGCGTGAAGATGCTTTGGAAGCATTCAAATTGTGGTCGGAAAGTAATAGCAAAATAACATACTAAAATTCTTTTATTATTCAATTTCACTTAAACCAACACCTAATAAATTTAATATTTTTTGTCTTTGTTTAAGTGAAAACGACGAAATTATTTACTCTTTTCTCTTTATTTTTGTGGTATGAACTCACTTTTTCCAAAAGAGAAAATCGCTTTCAATTTACCCGATGCTGATATTGAATATTATGCTAATTTTTTTGATTTGGTTTGCGCCCACGAACTTTTTGAGAACTTAAAAGCGGATATTCCTTGGCAACAAGACGATATCACTGTATTTGGTAAAACACATCCTCAACCGAGATTAACAGCTCTTTTTGGTAACGAAGGTAAGCCTTATGGTTATTCTAACATTGTTATGCAGCCGCACCAATGGAATCCGTTATTGGTGTTTATAAAACAGGAAATTGAAGCCGTTTGTCAAGAAAATTTCACAACCGTTTTACTTAATTATTACCGCGACGGCAAAGATAGTAACGGTTGGCATGCAGATAACGAAAGAGAATTAGGTAGAAATCCGGTGATTGCTTCGGTAAGTTTCGGAGCCGAAAGGAGTTTCCACCTGCAACACAATACCATCAAAGAGCAGAAACTTAAAATCAATTTGGAACACGGCAGTTTGCTGATTATGAAAGGAACAACACAGCATTTTTGGAAACACCAAATTCCCAAAACCGCTAAAGAAATTGGCCCTCGAATCAATCTCACTTTTCGAATCATTAAGTAATACACTATTTTGCTATATTTGAAATAAAAAATCCAATGAACGATATCATTCACTATTTTGAAAGTATTCCGTCTTTGCACAGGGCTTTAATTTTGGGCGGAGGCATTGCCTTTTTTTGGTTGATTGAAAGTGCCGTTCCGTTTATGAAATTTGGCTACAACAAATGGCATCATGCCAGAATCAATCTCTTTTTTACGGTTACTACTATTATAGTAAATTTTTGTTTGGCCGTAATTTTAGTCAGTACCGCACAATGGACGGTCGACAATCATTTTGGATTACTGAATTGGTTGCCTGAAACGAATATTTGGCTTTTTACTATTGTAGGTTTATTGCTTTTGGATTTGATAGGTGCTTATTTGCCGCATTATGTTGAACACAAAACCAAATTCTTATGGCGGTTTCACTTGATTCATCACACCGATACTTGGATAGATACAACTTCGGGCAATCGCCATCATCCGGGGGAAAGTGTAATCCGTTTTGTTTTTACCACGTTAGGTGTTTTGATAGTGGGAAGTCCGATGTGGATGATTTTTTTGTATCAAACCCTATCCGTTGTGGCGACACAGTTTACCCATGCCAACATAGCTTTGCCAAAACAATTGGATAAAGTGATGAGCTATGTTTTGGTTTCACCCGATATGCACAAAGTACACCACCATTACGTTTTACCTTACACCGATAGTAATTACGGGAATATTTTTTCGGTTTGGGACCGACTTTTCGGAACGTTTGAAGCATTAGACAGAGAGAAAATCATTTATGGTGTTGATACTCATATGAAGCCCGAAGAGCACAATGATTTGAAGAATTTGTTAGCCATTCCATTTCAAAAATCGCGTTCACCCAAAACAGAGGCATAAAAAAATAGCAGGCTGATTGAAAACTAATTATTTTTTTTATTAATATTGAAATACCAATTAATCAGTTGAAATCTATTTTAAAATAATGCTTTTACAGAAATGAAAAAAAGTAAGCTTGCAGACTTTGACAACGAACAAATTGAAAGAGTTGTCAGCATGGCTCAAGAGGAAAGAAAACCTTTTGAAGTAATTAAAGAAGAATTTGGCCTTACCGAAAATGACGTAACCGAATTGATGCGAAAACGATTATCGAAAGACAATTTTGAACTTTGGAAAAAGAAAGCTACCAGCAGTAAACCAAAGCCCAAACCGATTATTGACGATTTCGACGATGATTTAGATAGCAAATATTATATCAAAAATAAATTTGACTAAAACTTTAACTCTTGTTCAACAAGAGTTTTTTTTATTTTTCTACCGATTTTTGTTTTGATGAAAACAAATCCGTTTACTGAACAACAAATCGACAGAATCATTGAAATGGCCTGGGAAGACAGAACGCCATTTGATGCGATTACTTTTCAGTTTGGTATTTCAGAACAAGAAACCATCGAGATTATGCGTCGTGAGATGAAGCCATCGAGTTTCAAAATGTGGCGCGAAAGAGTACAAGGCAGAGCCACTAAACATGCCAAGTTACGCACCAACGGAATTGATCGTTTCAAATGCACCCTGCAAAGACAAATTACCCACAACAAGATTTCCAAACGTTAATCGGCACGATTTTAGTTAATCAAAGGAAAAATGTTAAAATCAAGTGTAACTATTGGCTACATTTGATGACTTATCCGAAAATATAAATTTTGACCATGAAAAAATTAATTCTGAATGCCATAGTAGCGTTAACTTTATTCAATTTTAATGCGGTAGCCCAAAAGAAACCGGTAGCCCAAGAGGTGAAAGTTGCCATAGATTTGAACCAAGTAAAAGACGACAAATTGATGGTTACTGTCATACCACCGAGCTTTAAATCGGAGGAAGTTGTTTTTCACATCCCTAAAACAGTTCCCGGAACTTATTCGTCTGATAATTACGGAAAGCTAATTGATGATTTGAAAGCTTTAGACAAAACAGGAAAAGAATTAACAGTAACCAAAACTGACGATAATTCCTGGAAAATAAGCAATGCCAAAACTTTATCAAAAGTTACATATTGGGTTAATGATACTTATGATACCGAAACCGGAAGAGGTTTTGGTAAAGATGAGATTTTTTCTCCAGCCGGAACCAACATTGATGAAGGCAAAAATTATATGTTAAACAATCATGGATTTGTAGGTTATTTTGATGAACAATTAGAGATTTCATATGTACTAACCATAACGCATCCGGCAACACTTTTCGGATCAACTTCATTAATGGATTCTAATAAAAGTGAGACAGTAGATACTTTTAAAACAGAAAGATATTTTGAATTGGTAGATAACCCAATCATGTATTGCAAACCTGATTTTATCACTTTCAATGTTGATGGTATGGAAATTTTGTTTAGCGTTTATTCTGCCAACGGAATGCACACAGCCAAATCGCTTTCGGCCTACTTAGAAACAACCATGAAAGCTCAAAAAGCTTTTTTAGGTCCAATCAACAATAATAAAAAGTATACGGTTCTTTTGTATTTGTCAGACGTGAAAAAAATGGATGCTAAAGGCTTTGGAGCACTAGAACATCACACTTCAACAACAGTGGTTTTCCCAGATATGATGCCTGCAGAAGCTTTAGGAGAGCAAATAAAAGATGTAGTTTCTCATGAGTTTTTTCACATCGTAACGCCATTAAGTATACATTCAAAAGAAATTCAATACTTTGATTATAACAATCCGAAAATGTCAAAACACTTGTGGATGTATGAAGGTGTAACAGAATATTTTGCCAATTTATTCCAAGTAAACCAAAAATTGATTGATGCTGATGAGTTTTATGAAAGAATGGTAGGCAAAATTAGAAATGCCTCTACATTAAATGATACTATGCCATTTACAGAAATGAGTGCGAATGTATTGGTTCCGCCATACAAAGATCAATATTTAAACGTTTATGAAAAAGGGGCTTTAATAGGAATGTGTATTGATATCATCATCCGTGAAAAAAGTAACGGTGAAAGAGGAATCTTAGATTTGATGCAAAAACTATCCAAAGAATATGGTCCGAATAAACCTTTTAACGATGACGAACTTTTTGCCAAAATAACTGCCTTGACTTATCCGGAAGTTGGGGAATTTTTGACCACTTATGTGGCTGGACCGACACCCATAAAGTATGATGATTTTTTCGCAAAGGTAGGCTTGGGTAAGGCTAAAATTAAGACACCTATTAATCCGTTTTTAAAAGATCAATCTACACCTTATATCACTGTGGACGGGAAAACTAAAGAAATAATGGTAATTCCAAACAGTACTTTAAATGATTTTATGACCACATTAGGAATTAAAGGCGGAGATGTAATTTTGGCGATTAATAATAAAGATTACAATCTGGATAATATTTATGATATGATTATGGAAAGCCAAAATTGGAAAACAGACGATTTGGTTAGTGTAAAAATCAAAAGAGAAGGAAAAGAATCGATTATAGAAGGCAAAGTAAAACTATCAATGGAAGAAGTTGAAGGTTACGGACTTATTGATCCTACAAAAGAGAATCTAAACAAAGCTTGGTTGACAAAATAAAATAAACCGATTTATGTATCGGATAAAACCTCAATTTGAACTTCAAATTGAGGTTTTTTTAGTATTATTGCCGCTCGAGTTGAATGCTTTAAATCGGAAGAAATACAGTTAAATTTTTATATCATGCAAAAATCATTAGTAGCCTTAATATCCTTGTTCTTTTTAGCTTCCTGTTCGGAACAAAAATCCACTAAAAACTTTGTGCTCAACGGAAATATCAAAGGATTAAAAAAGGGAACACTTTATATACAAAGGATAAAAGATACGCTTTTAGTACCCATAGATACGATTAAAATTGATGGCGATTCGCATTTTGTTAGTGAATTTGATTTGCAGTCATCTGAAATGCTATACTTGTTTTTAGATCGTGGAGTGACCAATTCAATTGACAATAATATTTCCTTTTTTGCAGAAAAAGGCACCATCAACTTAGAAACGAGTTTGGACTTTTTTGCAGCGGATGTAAAGATTACAGGGTCAAAAAATCAAGAATTATATGAAGATTACAAAAAAGTAATCTCAAGGTATAACAATCAAGATTTGGATTTGATAGAGAAAAAATTCAAGGCTTACAAGATGGGCAATTTGGCTGAATTAAAAAAAATAGAGGAAGAACAAAGCAGCATATTGAAAAGAAAATACTTGTATACTACTAACTTTGCTGTGAACAATGCTAAATATGAAGTCTCGCCTTATGTAGCTTTAGCGGATATTTATGATATCAATCTTAAATATTTAGACACCATTCAAAAATCCTTATCACCACAAGTGGCAAAATCACTTTATGGTAAAAAACTTAACCAATACATTTCTGAGAGAAAAAAGTTTGAAAAATAAAGTACTTTTGTTTGTCACCAAAAGCAAATGAAAGACCTTCTACTCATAACGCCACCGTTCACCCAACTCAATACACCTTATCCGGCAACGGCTTATTTGAAAGGTTTTTTGAAGACCAAAAACATTTCGGCCTTTCAAATGGATTTGGGCATTGAAGTGATTTTGGAGATGTTTTCCCAAGAAGGATTGACGGCTGTTTTTGAGTCATCTAATACCCAAAAGTTAACCCCTAATCTTCAACGAATTTACAGTTTAAGAGAAGATTACATCCAAACTATCAATGCGGTTATTACTTTTCTTCAAGGTAAAAATCAAACATTGGCGCGTCATATCTGCAGCGGAAATTTTCTTCCGGAAGCCTCGCGTTTTCAACAATTAGACGATATGGAATGGGCGTTTGGCACTATGGGAATGCAAGACAAAGCGAAACATTTGGCCACTTTATATCTTGAAGACTTATCCGATTTTATTGTAGAATGTGTGGATGAAAATTTCGGATTCAGTCGCTATGCCGAAAGATTAGGAAGAAGTGCTAATTCGTTTGACGAACTCTATGCTCATCTGCAAAAAGAGTTAACATATATCGACACAATCACACTCCGAATTTTGGAAAACAGACTTACTGAAGTCCAACCCCAATTGGTTTGTATTTCGGTTCCGTTTCCGGGAAATTTGTACAGTGCTTTTCGCGCTGCGCAATTTATCAAAAAACATTTTCCTACGGTAAAAGTTGCTATGGGCGGTGGTTTCCCCAATACCGAACTCCGCGATTTGAAAGACCAAAGAGTATTTGAGTTCTTTGATTTTATCACACTCGATGATGGAGAATTGCCGATAGAACTTTTAAATATCCATATTCAAAATCCAAATTCAAATGAGTATAAAAGAACTTTCCTTCT
>JBDLVY010000227.1:0-31971 GCA_039804545.1 Bacteroidota bacterium
ATAGAGATTAGATAATCAACATTGCGTCGCCATAAGAATAGAAACGGTATTTTTCTTTAATCGCTTCTTCGTAGGCTTTTTTCATTAAATCGTGACCACAGAAGGCGGAAATCATCATTAATAAAGTTGATTTTGGCGTGTGGAAATTGGTGATCATACAATCGGCTATGCTAAAATCGTATGGTGGAAAAATGAATTTATTGGTCCAGCCTGTATACGGATTTAAGGTTCTTGCAGAGGAAACCGAGCTTTCGATGGCGCGCATTGAGGTAGTTCCTACGCAACATATTTTGCGTTTTTTCTCTTTGGCTTTATTGACAATATCACAAGCTTCTTGGGTGATGATTAGCTCTTCGGAGTCCATTTTATGTTTAGACAAATCTTCTACTTCAACCGGATTGAAAGTACCTAAACCTACGTGAAGAGTAATTTCTGCAAAGTCGACACCTTTGATTTCCAATCGTTTCAACAAATGTTTAGAGAAGTGTAAGCCGGCGGTTGGTGCGGCAACGGCACCTTCTTCTTTGGCATAAATGGTTTGGTAACGCTCCGCATCTTCTTCGGTTACTTCGCGGTTGATGTATTTTGGAATTGGGGTTTCGCCCAGTTCGGTCAATTTTCTTCTGAATTCGGTATAAGAACCATCGTAAAGGAAACGCAAGGTTCTTCCGCGAGAAGTGGTGTTGTCGATAACTTCTGCTACTAATGAATCATCTTCCCCAAAATACAATTTGTTTCCAATTCTGATTTTACGCGCTGGATCTACCAAAACGTCCCAAAGGCGTTGTTCTGCATTGAGTTCTCTTAATAAGAAAACTTCGATACGCGCTCCGGTTTTTTCCTTGTTACCGTACATGCGTGCCGGAAAAACTTTGGTATTGTTCAAAATCATCACATCGCCATCATCGAAATAATCGATAACGTCTTTAAATAATTTGTGTTCAATGGTTTTGGTTTTTCGGTTAACGACCATCAATCTTGATTCGTCGCGGTTTTCTACAGGAAATTCAGCTAGTAATTCGGTGGGTAAATTGAATTGAAAGTGAGATAATTTCATCTAAGAATGTTTAAAAGTTTAAGCGTTAAAAGTTTAAGGTTGTGAAAAACTCGAATTTAAACGCCTGCAAATATACTATCGTGAGATAGGCGTTGTCAAGTGTTTTGGGGTTTATTTTTACAAATGGTTCTGAGGTACTGAGTGGCGTAGGTTTTGAGGTTTTACTAAAGTGTAGAAATAGTGAACCCGACACTTTTTAAATCTTCCCAAAAGGTTGGATAGGATTTAGAAACCACTTCGGCTTCTTCTATGATAATGGGAACTTTTAGAGCCAAAGGTGCGAAAGCCATCGCCATTCGGTGGTCTTGATAAGTTTTGATGGTTGCGTTTTCAATCGGAGTTGATGCTGGTTCCAAAATTAGACTGTCATCGTTTACCGCAATGGTAGCGCCAAGTTTGGTCAATTCCTTTTTTAATGCTTCTAGCCTGTCGGTTTCTTTTATTTTGAGGGTGTGCAAACCAGTTAAATAGCAGCCCATGCCTAATCCGAAGCAAGTTACGGCAATGGTTTGGGCAATATCAGGGGAATTGTTTAAGTCTAGGTTTAGGGTTTCGGGTTCCGAGTTACGGATTTTATGCAAACGAATAGTATTGTTTTCAAAAACTGTTTCTACTCCGAATTCTTTATAGATTACTACCAAATCACTGTCCCCTTGCAAGCTATTTTGTTTGTAGCTAGACAAAGTGATTGTGGTTCCGATTTCGGATAAGGCCACAATTGAGTAAAAATAAGATGCCGAAGACCAGTCGGATTCGACAGTAAGAGATAAGGGATAAGGGATAAGGGATAAGCTTTTTACCGTGATTTTATGACCAACAAAAGAAGTTTCTACCCCTATTTCATTGAGCAAAGCTAAAGTCATTTTGATGTAGGGAACAGACGTAATTTGGCCTTCTAAGGTAAGTTCAATTCCGCTTTCGAGTTTTGGGGCGATTAGTAACAATGCCGAAATATATTGGCTGCTGACATTGGCCGGAAGCGATACTTTAGACAGCGTTAGTTTTTTTCCTTTGATTCTGATGGGTGGAAAACCTTCGTTCTCTTCGTAAGTGATTTCGGCTCCGAGTTGTTGTAGGGCTTCCACTAAAATTTGAATAGGGCGTTCTTTCATTCGGGCGGAACCGGTTAGAACGACTTCTCGATTTTCTTGTATGGCAAAATAAGCGGTTAAAAAACGCATAGCGGTTCCGGCGTGGTGAACGTCTACAAGTTGCGGGTTGCGGGTTGCGGGTTGCGAGTTTTGCAATGCTTTAGCCATGACCTCTGAATCATCGGAATTGGAGCTGTTTTCCAAAACCAAATTCGGATATAACGCTTGGAGCAACAACAGGCGATTGGTTTCCGATTTCGAACCTGTGATTGAAATTGAAGATTGAGGATTAACGATTGAAGATTTTAGATGTAAATTCATTTGCTATTTCACAGAGTTACACGAAGAAGCACAAAGATACAAACAGAAAATTTTAATCTGTTCCGTCTTGATACTTAATACTACAATCTTAATACTATTTCAATTTCTCGTTATTGTGATGGCGGTCGTGGTCGCGTTTGGTTTTCAAATCCATTTTTTTGTCAAAAGCCGCTTGTAGGTCGACACCAGTTTGGTTGGCAAGACACAACACTACAAAAACTACGTCGGCCAATTCTTCGCCTAAGTCTTTGTTTTTATCGCTTTCTTTTTCGGATTGTTCTCCGTAACGTCGGGCTATGATTCGGGCTACTTCGCCGACTTCTTCGGTGAGTTGTGCCATATTGGTCAACTCGTTAAAATAGCGAACACCATGATTTTTAATCCAATGGTCTACTTCTTGTTGGGCGTTTTTGATATCCATTTATTCTTTATTTTTAGTGTCAATAATTAAAGTTACAGGTCCGTCATTAATCAGACTCACTTTCATGTCGGCACCAAACTGTCCGGTTTGGACTTTTTTACCCAATTCGATTTCCATTTGGGCTATAAAATTTTCGTAAAGCGGTATGGCAATTTCAGGCTTAGAAGCTTTGATGTAAGAAGGTCGATTGCCTTTTTTGGTTAAGGCATGAAGGGTAAATTGGCTCACAATAATCATTTCGCCATCGATGTCTTTGAGTGAAAGATTCATCACGTGATTGTCATCAGCAAAAATTCGGAGGTTGGCGATTTTAGCGGTTAACCAATGGATATCTTCTTGATGGTCTTGGTCTTCAAAACCTACCAAGACCAATAATCCTTGTGGAATATCGGCTACTTTTTGGCCTTCAATCGTAACTGAAGCTTGAGAAACTCTTTGGATTACGGCTTTCATTCTAGGTTATGATTTCCTGGTTTCGTCGCTGGCAATTCGGTCATCATTGTAAATATCGGAGCGGTAATGCTCGTCATCACCTTCGAGAATTTTGAGGTAACTATTGTAACGTGACCAAGCTATTTTATCTTCTTCTAAAGCCTTTTTAACGGCGCAATGCGGCTCCTCTTTGTGCAAACAATTGTTGAATTTGCATTGGTCTTTCAACTTAAAAAACTCTGGGAAATAATCGCTGATTTCTGAGGGTTCCATATCCACTATTCCGAAGCCTTTGATTCCCGGCGTATCAATGATTTTGGCCTCAAAAGACAAGTCATACATTTCGGCAAAAGTTGTAGTGTGCTGTCCTTGTTTGCTTTGCTCAGAAATGTGTTTGGTTTTCAAATTCAAAGTAGGTTCTAAAGCATTGACTAATGTTGATTTCCCCACACCTGAATGTCCCGAAAACATACTGACTTTTCCGGTCATCATCGTTTTTAATTCGGCTATTCCTTTTTGTTCAACGGCTGATACTCGCAAACATTTATATCCAATTTCGGTATAAATATATTGCAAGTACAATTGTTCGTCGAGCATGGCTTCGTCAAAGGTGTCAATCTTGTTAAATACCAAAACTGCTTCTATCCCATAAGCTTCGGCAGTGACCAAAAACCTATCGATAAAACTGGTAGTCGTTGGCGGATTATTAATGGTAATCAAAAGAAAAACGATGTCAATATTAGACGCAATAATATGGGTTTGCTTGGACAAATTCACTGATTTTCGAACGATATAATTCTTTCGGTCGTGAATGTTATTTATTGTTCCTGTGATATCATCGGAAGTGTCATCCAATTCAAAATCGACCACATCGCCTACCGCAATCGGATTAGTGCTTTTGATGCCTTTCATACGAAACTTTCCTTTGATACGACATTCATAGAACGAATTATCTTCGGCCTTCACAGTGTACCAACTTCCGGTAGATTTATAAACAAGTCCGGTCATTTTTTGAATTTAGGATTCAGCAAAGGTAAAAAAATGAAACCGTTTATGAGTTTAAAGTTTGTTTCAAATAAAAAGGCTGTGAAAAAATCACAGCCTTTAAGTTTTTAGTCTTCCAGGATCATGCGTCCCAGTTTGTCTAATTTTCTTCTCGAGGAGTAAATGATAAACTCATTTTGGTTTTTGCGGTAATAAACACCTGGTCGTAAAACCAATTCGTTCTTGATTACTTCTTCAGGATCTTTTCTGGTGATTTGACCTTTGGAATCAAAAATGAAAAGCGATGGAACAGCATTGTTATAATTGCCTAATGATTTGATTTCTTCAATATCGGTAACGCCTTTGTTTTTTACGTTATCATTGAAAAGCAAATTCAAAACACCGTCTTTGTATATCGGAATAGCACCTAAATATTCAGGTCCTTTACCCATTTGAGCCAAAGGAATAGCCATGGCAACCCCAACTGCAAAATTGCCGTTTCCTCCCATTGCTCCAAAAGCAAATGACATAGTCGTCACGGTAGCCGATTGTTCTTTTGGCAAAACGTTACTCCAGTCTAGTGAACCATCTGGTTTAAGACAAGTAACAATGATTTCGTTTTTAGTATAAGTAACCGGAGTAAAAGCCAATGGCCCAATTCCGGAACTTTGCCCAACATAAACAAATTGTAATTCAGACAACACGATGATACCACCATCATTCTTTTCAATTAAGGTGGTGATGCTGTATAAAGGCTTCAAATCTTTCCCTTTCTTGGCTCTTCTTTCTCCCAATAATTTTACTTTGGTAGCGTAATCAAACTCATTGAATTTTAGGTTGTCATTGACATTGGTTGCCAAATTAATGGTCGCGTTATAAACGCCTTTTAATTCTTTATTGGCTTTACCATTATCCCTAACACTAGAGTAAAAACCAACCAATTGAAGTGTGTTTTTATTGGTTGACATCATCTTACAGTTGATGATTTCTTTGCCTTTGATATTGATATCTACCACTTCTTTTACATAGTTATTGGCTTTTTTGAAAGCGTGGATTTGGAATTTTTCCACTTGCTCTTTCTTTTTAGAATCACGGTAGCTTTCGTTAATTACTAAGAAGACATCATCTTGAAAATTCAATTCAAAATCAGAAATGGTAAATTCATAATCTTTCTTGCTGTCGTCGAATTTCACTTTTTCTTCACTGCTGAAAAGCGTAGCCAATTTGTCGTCAAACAATTTAACTTCATATTTTATGGCATCTTCTTTTGGGAAACGAGAAGTATGCATAATTAACAAAGCACCTTCATCGGGTGATTGTTTGAAATAAAATCCGCCTCGTTCTGATTTTTTAGCCACTTCCGAATTGAATAAAGTAACGGTCGTTTTGCTTAAAATCCCTTTTTCAGAAATCTCCGCGCCAATCAAATTGAAAATCTTGTCTTTTTTATTGTAAACACTTCCAATAGCGTACAATTTTCCATTCAACAAAAATACATCTTCAAAATCGACTTCTTTATCGCTGATTTGTGGAATAACAATAGGATTGGAAGAAAGTAACTTCATGGATTTTGATTCAAATATCTTTAGGAAATAATCATCCTTTTCTTTGAATCCCAAGGCATAAATTTTATTAGCGGTTTCCCCAATAATTTTTACGATTTTTTGTTTGTCTTCCGGCAATTCTTCACCGTAAGTCATGTTGATTTTATCAATTTTGTTTTGTGCATTCAAGCTTATGCAACTGCAAACAAAAAAGATAAAACCTAAAAAGGTTTGTTTCATTTTGGTTGTTTTAAAATTAAAGATTGTTTTTATTGTGGCACAATGATACAAAAAAACCCGCCAATAAATTGACAGGTTTTCTTTTTAACTAAATTATTGCATTAATTATTGATAACTTTCTCCTGATGGGTAATACTTTCTTGGTGAATGGCCTTGAAAATCTTCAAAATAAACTCCTCGCTCAGGCCTTTTTCTTCTCCGTCTAAAATCATTTTGCCGAGGATTTCGTTCCAACGTTTGTTTTGCAAAACCGCTACGTTTTTCTCTTTCTTTAAGGCTCCGATTTTATCAGCGACTTTCATTCTTTTGCCCAAAATCTCGAGCAATTTCCTGTCGTATTCATCAATATCAACCCGAAATCTCGACAGGCGATTGTTGTACTCATCGGCATCGTCAGTTACTTTTCTGATGGTTAAATCAAAAATGATTTGTTTCAAACGCGTGGGTGTAACTTGCTGGGCCGCATCACTCCATGCGTTATCAGGATCTATATGAGTCTCGATAATCATCCCATCGTAATTCAAATCTAACGCTTCTTGGGTGACCTGAAAAATCATGTCGCGATTTCCGGTAATGTGTGAAGGATCAATAATCAACGGTATATCGGGGAATTTATTCTGAAAATCAATCGCAATCTGCCACTCGGGAATATTTCTGTATTTGGTTTTTTCATAAGTCGAAAAACCTCTGTGAATGACGCCCAGTTTTTTGATTCCGGCATTATACAAACGTTCTAAACCGCCAATCCACAAAGACAAATCGGGATTCACCGGATTTTTGACCAAGACAATTTTATCGGTATTTTGCAATGCATCAGCCAATTCCTGAACCGCAAATGGGTTTACAGTCGTTCTGGCACCAATCCACAATACATCAATATCATATTCCAATGCCAGTTTGACTTGGGCCGCTGTTGCGACTTCGGTTGCCATTAACAATCCGGTTTCTTCTTTGGCCTTTTTGAGCCACTTCAAACCAATTTCTCCAACGCCTTCAAATCCGCCCGGACGCGTTCTGGGTTTCCAAATGCCGGCCCGAAAAATCGACACTTTAGAATCTTTTAACTCGTGGGCAATTTTCAAAACTTGGTCTTCGGTTTCGGCACTGCATGGTCCAGCTATTACCAAGGGATGATTCAAATTTAAATCATCTAACCATTTTCTATTTTCTGCTGTTATATTCATAGCGTTTTATCTGTTGTAAATTTAGTGAAATCCTATTCGTATTTCGTCATTTCTAATTCGTAATTCTTTTTAGCGCTTCTTGTATTTTTTTTTCGGTGACACAAAGCGAAAATCGGATGTAACCTTCGCCATTGCTGCCGAAAACAATTCCGGGCGTGATGAAAATATGTTTTTCGATTAAAACTTTATCAATAAATGCTTCCGCTGAAATGCCTTCAGGTAATTTGGCCCAAACAAACAAACCGACGCTATTTTTATCAAAAGTACAGTTCAATTTTTCGGCCAGTTGGAAGATGAGATTTCGGCGTTTGGTGTAAATTATATTTTGCTTATCAAACCAATCTTTGCCCAACTTCAACGCTTCAATCGCACCTTTCTGAATCCCGTAAAACATACCGCTGTCCATATTACTTTTGACTTTCAACACCGCATCAATTAAAGTGGCATTGCCTAAAACCATCCCAACACGCCAACCGGCCATGTTGTAAGTTTTGGATAAAGAATTCAATTCTAAAGCAATGTCTTTGGCGCCATCAACTTGCAAAATCGATATTGGATTTTCGTTTAAAACAAAGCTATACGGATTGTCATTGACGATTAGGATTTGGTGTTTTTTACCAAAAGCAATTAGTTTTTCAAACAATTCAATTGTTCCATTCGCACCGGTTGGCATGTGCGGGTACGAAACCCACATGAGTTTGACTTTAGACAAATCTGTTTGTTCTAATTGTTCAAAATCGGGTTGCCAATGATTGTCTGCTGTTAAATTGTAATTGACTGCTTTTGCCTGAACCAATTCGGTTACCGAAGCATAAGTCGGATACCCCGGATTGGGAATCAGCACCTCATCGCCTTCATTTAAAAAAGCCAGTGAGATGTGCATGATGCCTTCTTTGGAACCCATTAAGGGTAAAATTTCGGTGTTGAAATCTAAATTCACCCCAAACTGATTCGCATAAAAATCAGCCATGCCTTTTCGCAATTCGGGCAAGCCTTGATAGCTCTGGTATTCGTGGGCTTTGTCATCATACATGGCTTGAACCATCGCTTCAATCACGGTTTTGTCGGGCGCCAAATCGGGACTGCCGATTCCCATGTTGATGACTGGTTTCCCTTCGGATAGGAGTTGGCGTACTTCTCGCAATTTTCTAGAGAAGTAATATTCTTGAACGCTGTTTAATCGGTTGGCAGTTGTTATCATGGTGTTCCTCTTTTGTATTCACCCAACACTTTGAAATGTGTGGTCATTAGGGCTAAAATATTTTTGGCTTTTTCGTAATGCTTGTACTTTTCAAAAATCACATCGACAAAAAACGAATACTGAAACGGTTGTTCAATAATTGGCATAGACTGGATTTTGGTCAGGTTCAATTTGCAATTGTTCATGACATTTAAAATCGTGGCCAAACTTCCCGGAGTATCATCCAATTCAAATTTGATTGACGCTTTGTTTATCATTTCTTTGGGTAATTCTTTATTGGTGGTTTTTACAATCACGAATCGGGTTTTGTTACTTTGTACCGTGTGAATTCCGGCCGCTAATATTTCTAAATCGTATAATGTTGCAGCAATTGGAGCCGCTACAGCACCAATTCCGGTGAGTTTTTCTTCTTGAATGCGTCGAGCAGTTTCGGCAGTATCACCACTTTCAACGAGTTTGATGTGCGGATATTGGCTAAAGAAAACGGCGCATTGCAACAACGCAATCGGATGCGAATGCACTTCTTTGATGTCTTCTATTTTTTGGCCTTTTAAGACCATCAAATTCATGTGAATGTCGAGATAATGCTCGCCAATAATGTGCAAATTGTTTCGGTCAATTAAGGCATAATTCGGAACAATCGAACCCGCAATAGAATTCTCTAACGCCATAACTCCTTTCTGCGCTTGGTTGTTGACCAAACTTTTGACCACATCATCAAACGACATGCATTCGTCTAAATCATTGAGCTGCCCAAAATATTCCTGCGCGACTTGGTGGTGAAACGAACCTTTGATTCCTTGTATTGCAATTTTTGTTTCCATATAGTCAAAAAAAAATCCCAACTCTCGTTGGGATTTATATTATAGTTGTTTTAAAAATTTACTTTTTTACATAACACAATACTAATCCCTTTTTCTGTCCGAAGAAGAAATAAAAGAAATAGTTATAAAAGGTGATAAATTGTCTCATGCTGTTATTGTGTTTGGCTAATATAAAAAATTAAAGTGTCCGTTTGACAAGACTTGGCAAAAAAAGTTGCGGTAACGTTTTCGTGAATATCATAAAAGCAGTAATTCTTCGTTATGCTTTTATTAATTATTACATTTGCTGCAAATACTTTGTTTATGTCGATAGAAGTTCAAAATATTTCCAAAAGTTACGGTGCACAAAAAGCACTCGACAATGTTTCGTTTTCCATAAAAAAAGGAGAAATCGTAGGTTTCTTGGGTCCGAATGGCGCCGGTAAATCTACACTCATGAAAATATTAACGACTTATATCAATGCCGATGAAGGTTCGGCGGCGGTAAATGGCAATGATGTAAACGAAGCGCAAATCTTGGTACAAAAGTCTGTGGGTTATTTACCAGAACACAATCCGTTGTATTTGGATTTGTATGTTCGCGAATATTTAGCTTTCAATGCCGATGTGTATAAAGTTGCCCAATCGCGTATCGAAGAAGTAATAGAATTGACCGGTTTAACGCCCGAAAGTCATAAAAAAATAGGCCAACTGTCTAAAGGTTTCCGCCAGCGTGTGGGTTTAGCCACAGCACTTTTACACAATCCGGATGTGTTGATTTTGGATGAACCAACCACAGGATTAGACCCAAATCAATTGGTCGAAATTAGAAACGTAATTAAGAATGTCGGGAAAGACAAAACGGTTTTTCTTTCCACACACATTATGCAAGAAGTGGAAGCCATTTGCGATCGCGTCATCATCATTGACCACGGCAAAATTGTAACCGATAAAAAACTAGACAAACTGGTTTCAGAAGAAAAAGAGCAAATCATTGAAGTAGAGTTTGACAAAGCTATTGAAGCGTCTTTACTGGCCAATTTATCCCATATCAAAACCTATATAAACAGTGGTGACAACCTTTGGATACTCACCTTCAACACCGAAGAAGACATGCGTCCGAAAGTATTTGACTTTGCCCATGACAACGGTTTGAAAACGTTGCAGATTAGTTTGAAGAGTAAGAATTTGGAGCAAATTTTTAGGGAGAAAACGAAGAAGTAGTGTTCAGTGTTCAGTTGTTATTGTTCAGCAACTTAAGGATAAATCACACTGCCTTGGTACAATTCGGCAACATCCACTACCGTAGGCACATTTTTTAAGAGGATATTTCCGGTGCTGTTCATCGTTCCTGTGATGCTTTGAATCGGTTTTACCGTCATATCATTAGAACCACGGTGAAACACTATTATATTTTGTGCAGTTAAATTTTCCGCTTCGATTCTGCCGTCACCAAAATAAAAATTGAAATTAGCCGTATTGGTTTGACCCGAAAGATAAAATCGTGAGACGTTGTTGTTGCCTATGTTCAATGAATTATTATCAACGGTCAGGTAAAAATCTCCTGTTCCGGCACCGCTTTCGCCATCTGCATCTTTGTCTAACGATAAAAAATACAAATCGGGAAATGTCAGCACTCCATGGGAACTGATATTTCTATCGGTTTTGGAATACACTTCTTCCAGAGTTGGAGTAGTAACCAAGACCTTTGTCGTGCCATAGGTTCGAACCCAATTGCAGCTGTTTTCGTTTTTAAAAATCAATTGGTCACCGTTTTGAATTACCTCCACATTGTCAATAAAATTTTCTCCCGCCACAATGGTCACTTTATATACCGAACCTTGGGTAATGACTACTTCAATTCCGCGATAGACCCTAATTTTTTTGAAAGCTTGTACTTCCACTTCTTTGGTAATCATGGCGCCGGTACTTTCAATGCAATCGCTTGGCTTTTCGCAAGCGTTCAGTAACCAAAACAACACTATTATTAGGGAAAACTTTTTCATGATGCTACTTTTTATAATCGGTAACCAATACCAAACTCTAAGGCTTCCGCCAAAAACAAATGCGTCTTGATGGTAAAACCACCGAAAATTTTCTTGGTGAAATAATATTTTATCCCAACCCTATCATAAATCGGAATGTCTTTTTTAAACGGTTGGTAGGCATAAAAACCCACTTGGGCTTCGAGCGAAATGCGGTTAATGAGCAACTCGTGTCCGATAAAAATTCCCACTCTTTTGTAATCGGTATTGGCACTAATATTGTCTTCCGGATAAGCCACAGAATAATACTTAATGTATTCCTGTATTGATTTGGTCAGGAACAATTCGGTGCCCAACTGCAAAGCCGATTTACGATTCAAACGCTTTTCGGCATAAAAACCAATATGGTAAAAAGGAAATTGCCCGCTGTTGATGATAGGATTTTCGTTAATTCCGGTGCGGAATACAAAATTATAATGAATCGGTTCCTTATAGTTTTGCTGAACCTTTGTAGTATCAACTTCGCGTTTCAAATCACTGGCAAAATTATAAGTTACCCCAAGATTCAACACATAAGTATTGATACCGCTGTTGGGCGATTTCATTCGGCCATTCGAATAATGAGTGAATAAAAGTCCGGCTTGAAACCCTATGTTTTTAAACACATTTTGGTGATCATACGCCAACCCAATATTGGTATTGCCCATAAATGTACTGCCGAAAGCCTTATTTCTGCTGTTGGTAACCTTGTCATACGGATTAGTCGTATAAGCAATTCCTTGGGACAATTTTAGTTGCAAATGTCTTTTTAAAAAGTAAAAATTATACAACGCACCTACGGCATAATTTTGCCCTAAAGCCTGAGAATTAAAATCCTGATACAAAAAATAACCGCCATAATCCGGGTAATTGTAAGCCCGATGCCATTCCTTGGAACCATCCGTTCTATTGACCAACGACAACATCAAACCTTGCGGATGTCCGTTAACCAAGTGATGCATATCCTCAGTGTGTGGTAAAATATTTCCCCTTAAAACAGCAGCTTCAATGGCAAAAGGATTGTTGTTTTGCGCAAAGCCCGAAAAAGCAAAAAGTAAAAAAAGCAGGTAAATTTTCTTCATCCTAAAATTTAAAACGCACAAATATAATGGAATATAATTAATAGAATCCCTAATTGTCATTTGCTACGCCAGTTCACTGCGTTCGTGCCGACTTTAGGAGAAATCTGGAGCGAAAAGTTCGGGCATTTTTGTTGGCTAGATTCCCGCTTTACGTTAGAATAAAAAAACCTTCAATTGAAGGTTTTTTATTTCCACTCCACACGAGCGAAGTGACTACCGGTGGAACAGGGCTAATTTGGATTGGTCTTTTGTGAAATCAGCTTAAAAAACCTCTTTGGCAATCGCCTTGATGTTTTCTGCTTTCCCCATAGAATAGTAATGCAACACCGGAATTCCGGCTGCTACTAATTCTTTGCTTTGGGCCACACACCAGTCAATTCCAATTTGCTTGACCTCATCATTGTCTTTGGCTTTTACCACAGCCATAATTAAGTCATCGGGCAATTCTAAACTAAATCGGTGCGGAATCAAATTCAATTGCTTCTTAGTGGCAATTGGCTTCAATCCCGGAATTATGGGCACTGTGATTCCGGCAGCCCGACATTTATCGACAAAATCAAAGAATTTTTTATTGTCAAAAAACATTTGCGTGATGATATAATCTGCGCCGTTTTTGATTTTTTGTTTTAAGAAATGAATATCACTGTCCAAACTCGGCGCTTCCATGTGTTTCTCAGGATAACCGGCAACTCCGATACAGAAATTGGTCTTGGCCGAATTTTTTAAATCTTCATCCAAATAAATCCCGTTGTTCAAATTGCTAATTTGGGTAACCAATTCGGTCGCATATTCATTGCCTTCTTTTTCTGGATGGAAATAGGTTTCGGTTTTCAAAGCATCACCGCGAAGTGCCACAACGTTATCAATGCCCAAGAAATCTAAGTCAATCAACAAGTTTTCGGTATCTTCTTTGGTAAAACCACCACACAATATATGCGGAATAGCATCTACATTGTATTTGTTCTGAATTCCGGCGCAAATCCCAACCGTTCCCGGACGTTTTTTAACTACTTTCTTTTGCAACAAACCGCTTGGTAATTCTTTGTATTCATATTCCTCACGGTGGTAAGTTACATCAATAAACGGCGGATTGAACTCCATCAACGGATCAATGCTGTCAAAAATAGACTGGATATTTTGCCCTTTTAATGGCGGTAAAATCTCGAAAGAGAATAACGGTTTACCGTTGGCGTTTTCAATATGTTGGGTTACTTTCATGTTTGTTTTGTTTCAAGTTTCAGGTTTAAGGTTTCAGGTGGTTAACTTGAAACTTTAAACTTGAAACAATTTTTAATCTGCTATATTCGGTGATAGCCATTTCGTGGCTTGTTCGGTTGAAATTCCTCTTCTTTTGGCGTAATCAATAACTTGGTCTTCTTTGATTTTTCCTAGTCCGAAATATTTGCTTTCCGGATTTGCAAAATAATACCCTGAAACCGAAGCAGCCGGCCACATCGCCATACTTTCTGTAAGCTTCACGCCTATTGCTTGTTCTACCTTTAAAAGTTTCCAAATGGTTGGCTTCTCTAAATGATCCGGACACGCAGGATAACCCGGCGCAGGTCGAATGCCTTTATATTCTTCGGCAATCAAATCTTGATTTGATAAACTTTCATCCGAAGCGTAGCCCCAAATTTCTTTACGCACTTTTAAGTGTAAATATTCTGCGAAAGCCTCGGCCAATCGGTCGCCAAGTGCTTTGACTAAAATGGAGTTGTAATCGTCTAATTGCTTTTCAAATTCGGCTGCTTTTTCATCGACACCGAAACCTGTGGTTACACAAAAACAACCGATGTAATCTTGCTTTCCACTGTCTTTTGGCGCTACAAAATCGGCTAATGCGATATTTGGTGCGCCGGCGGTTTTTTGAGATTGTTGGCGAAGGGTTAAAAAAGTGGTCGGTTGTCGGTTGTCGGTTGTCAGTTCTATATCGTCGTCATTGACTGTATTGGCCGGGAAAATTCCAAGAATACCCTTTGCAGTCAACCACTTTTCGGAAACGATTTGGTGTAGCATTTTTTGGGCGTCTGCAAATAATGAAGTCGCTTGTTCGCCCACCACTTCGTCGGTCAGAATCGCCGGGTATTTCCCGAACAATTCCCACGAACTAAAAAATGGCGTCCAGTCAATAAAATCAACCAGTTCAGATAATTCCACTTCAACCATTTTGGTTCCGATGAAATTGGGTTTTACCGGACTAAAATTGTTCCAATCCAATTGCAATTTGTTCTTCCGCGCGTCTTCAATCGAGTGGTAATTTTTGTCTCGACTTCGATTTAAATAACCTTCACGCAATTTGTCATATTCGGCCCGAACCGTTTTGGCGTATTCGACTTTGGTTTCCGCTTGCAATAAATTACTCGCAACGGTTACCGCACGCGAAGCATCGTTTACGTGAACAACCGTTTCTTTATATTCGGGCGCAATTTTTACAGCCGTATGCGCTCTCGAAGTTGTAGCACCGCCAATCATAACCGGAATTTTGATATTGAGCTTGTCCATTTCTTTGGCCAAATACACCATTTCATCTAAAGAAGGTGTAATCAATCCGCTCAAACCAATGATATCTACATTCTCGCGAACGGCAGTTTCAATGATTTTTTCTGGTGCTACCATTACGCCTAAATCGATAATTTCAAAGTTATTACAACCTAAAACTACCGCAACTATATTTTTACCGATATCGTGTACATCGCCTTTAACCGTTGCCATCAATACTTTTCCGGCCCCCCCAGCCCCCGAAGGGGGTGCTAGCAACGTTGTTTTAATATTACTTATTACCTTTTCTAAATCAAAAAGAACTTCATCATTTGTAAATCGAATAACATGATATCCTTCACTTCTTAACCATGCTGTTCTTTCTTCGTCACTTGCTATATTCTCAGGCAATTGATGAATTAATCCATCTACTTCTATTATTAAATTTTCTCTTAAACAAACAAAATCGGCTATGTAATTTCCAATAATGTGTTGACGTCTAAATTTAAAACCTTCAAGTTGCTTCCCTTTTAAAGCTTCCCACAAAATATGCTCAGCATCTGTAGGTTTATATTTCATTTGACTTGCAAACTTCTTTAATAAACCATAATTATAAGCATTAGCAGTTTGCCAATATTGAGAAGTTTTAACTCCCCCTTCGGGGGCTGGGGGGCGTTTAGAAGCTTCAATAAATGGCAACAAATACGCCACGGCTTTCTTCATCACACGGGCAGATTTTACCACTTGAGGTAAAAACATTTTTCCACTTCCGAACAAATCACCTACTACGTTCATTCCGGCCATCAAATTGACTTCGATCACTTCAATAGGTTTTTCGGCTAATTGTCGGGCTTCTTCGACATCTATTTCTATAAATTCGTCAATTCCTTTGACTAACGAATGCGTTAATCGGTCTTGTACAGAGCCATTTCTCCATTCCTGAACCGCTTTTTCATTGGCTTTGAAATCGCCTTTAAAACTTTCGGCTAAATCCAGTAATCTTTCCGTGGCATCGGCTCTTCGGTTGAGTAAAACATCTTCTACATGTTCTAATAAAACGGGGTCGATTTCGTCATAAATCTCTAGCATTTCCGGATTTACAATTCCCATCGTCATACCGTTTTTTATCGCATGGTATAAGAACGCCGAATGCATTGCTTCACGCACTTTGTCATTCCCACGGAACGAAAACGAAACATTACTCACGCCACCGGAAACGCCGGCATACGGAAGATTTTCACGAATCCATTTGGTCGCTCTGAAGAAATCTAGGGCGTTTAGTTTGTGTTCGTCCATTCCGGTTGCTACCGGAAAAATATTCGGGTCGAAGATGATGTCTTCTGCCGGGAAATGAACTTCGTTAACTAAAATATCATAGGAACGTTTACAGATTTCAATTCTTCTGTCATAATTATCGGCTTGACCGTCTTCGTCGAAAGCCATTACGATTACTGCAGCACCGTATCTTTTAATCAATTTGGCATGCTGCATGAACGCTGCTGCACCTTCTTTTAGGGAAATGGAATTCACGACCCCTTTTCCTTGCACAACTTTCAAACCCGCTTCGATGATTTCCCATTTAGAGCTGTCAATCATCACCGGAACTCGAGCGATATCGGGTTCGGCTGCGATTAGGTTTAGGAATTTGGTCATGGCGTAAACCCCATCCAACATCCCTTCATCCATGTTGATGTCGATGATTTGAGCTCCGCCTTCTACTTGGTTACGGGCGATGTCTAGGGCTTCTTCGTATTTTTCTTCTTTGATTAAACGCAGAAATTTACGCGAACCGGTTACATTAGTTCGTTCGCCTACGTTGATGAAATTACTTTCAGGCGTAACGATTAGTGGTTCTAATCCGGATAGTTTTAAATATTTTGCTTCCGCCATTATATCGTTTCTAAAATTCGTGGTTGATATACCTTAGCTACATCAGCAATCGCTTTAATATGTTCCGGTGTGGTACCGCAACAACCGCCAATGATGTTGACTAAATTGTCTTGTAAATATTCTTTAATCAGTGCTTGCATTTCTGTTGGTGTTTGGTCGTATTGTCCGAAAGCATTGGGCAAGCCGGCATTGGGATGTGCCGAAATATTGAGTTGTGTATTGAGAGCCAAACGTTTTAAATAGGGTTTTAACTGGTCGGCACCCAAAGCGCAATTAAATCCGATACTTAATAAATCGATGTGTGCAATGGAAATCAAAAATGCTTCTACCGTTTGTCCGGAAAGTGTTCTTCCTGACGCATCGGTAATCGTTCCTGAAACCATAACGGGTATATCGAGATTACGCGCTTCTTTTACTTCTTCGATGGCGAATAAAGCCGCTTTGGCATTGAGTGTGTCAAATATAGTTTCAACTAAAAGCACATCGCATCCACCGTCAATTAGTGCTTCTACTTGTTGTTTGTAGGCGATGCGTAAATCGTCAAAAGTTACGGCTCTAAATCCCGGATCATTTACATCAGGAGACATGCTTGCCGTTCTATTCGTTGGCCCGATTGAACCGGCTACAAAACGCGGTCTGTCGGTAAACTCGTCAGCTACTTCTCTTGCTATTTTGGCAGATTGGAAGTTGAGTTCGTAAACCAAATCTTCTAGATGATAATCGGCCATTCCGATGGTTGTTCCTGAAAACGTATTGGTTTCAACAATATCGGCACCGGCTTGAAAGTAAAGGCGATGCACTTGTTTTACCGCTTCGGGTTGGGTGATAGAAAGCAAATCATTGTTGCCTTTTAGCGGATGTGGGAAATCTTTGAAACGCGCGCCTCGGAAGTCTTCTTCGGAGAAGTTGTTGCGTTGCAGCATGGTTCCCATGGCGCCGTCAAGAACGAGGATTCTTTCTTTGATGGCTTGTTGTATTTTTGACATATTTTTTAAATTTCACGAAGTTTCACAAAGAAACCCAGAGATACACAAAGATTATTAATTAGCCCCGATTGGCAGTGCTACCATGTAGCACAGAAAGCGGGAATATGGACTGCAACAATGCGCAAGCCATTCGCTCCAGATTTCTCCAAAAGTCGGCACGAACGCAGTGAACTGGCGTAGCAAAAGACAGTTTAGGAATTCTGTTAAAATTTTATGGTATGTTATCGTGAAAGTGAGAAGAATTCTCGGGGTTATCTGCTCTCGTTGTAAGCAACGAGATAGAATGTAGCACCTTCTTTTGGCAAAGGGTTGCTAAGCTTTCAACGGGTCTATTCCCTCCAGCTTTCGTGATAACAAACAATAAGTTTATGAACAGTGCAAAGTAATGACACAGAATTCACATTTGCAAGGGTTTTAAAAAAATAAAAACCTACAACGTTTTCGCGTTGCAGGTTTTAAGGTGAATGGTTGGCTAGTTAATTTTAAATCGGTTTACAACCAAACCGCTTCTTTGATTTTAATTTTTTCGGCTACTTTAAGAATGTCGCTCAAAACGCCACGAGCCGTAACTTTTTTTCCGGCTCCGGCGCCTTGAATGACGATTGGGATTTCGCCATAAGATTGGGTATAAATTTCAATCAAATTGTCGGCTCCTTTGAGTTGGCCAAGCGGTGAACTCTTGGGAACCGAAACCAGTTTAACTTCCAATTGTTTGGTCTTGACATCCAATTCGCCTATATAGCGCAAGGTATGGTTGTCGGCTTGGGTGATTTTGGCGATTTGGAACGGTTTGTCAAACAATTGTTTGTTGACTGCATAATCAGATTTGGCACTTTTTTCATTTAGGTTTGGGAGCAAAAGGGATTCTATTTTGATATCGGTGAACTCAAATTCTTGTTCGATTTCTCGGGCGAGAATCAATAATTTTCTAGCCACATCGTGTCCGGATAAGTCGTCTCTAGAATCGGGTTCGGTGTAGCCGCTTTTCTCAGCATCGAGTAAGATTTTGGAAAACGGCAAATCTTCTGCAGAAAATCTATTGAAGATATAACTCAGAGAACCCGAGAATACACCACGAATTTTGGTAATTTCTTCACCTGAAAAGTGCAAATCGTTTATTGTTTGCACCACAGGCAATCCGGCACCGACATTGGTTTCGTAGAGAAATGTTTTGTCATATTTTTTTAAATTTCGTCTCAGTTCTTTGTAAAAATCGGTGTGTAACGTATTGGCTTTTTTATTGGCGGCAACGATATTGAAGCCGTTTTGGATGAGCGGTATATAATTTTTGATGATGTCCTGACTGGCAGTGGCATCAACGGCAATCAGGTTTTCCAATTGTTGTTCTTGGACGTATTCGATGATGTCTTCGATTCTGAATGGAATGGCAGATTGGGCGAAATTGGCTTCCCATTGGTTTTTGAGTCCGTCTTTTTCGAAGAACGCTAAAGTAGAATTGGTGATGATGGGAAACCTTAGGTCGATATTTCTTTTTTCGAGGAAGAATTTTTGACTTTCGATTACCTGATTGACTAAAGTGCTACCGACATTGCCGATACCAAAAAGGACGATATTGATTCTAAGCGCTGACATAATTTTGTTGTTTTTGTTTGTTGAAAATAGGAGCTAAAATTTGGGCTAATTGTTCGAATTCGATTAAGAAAGCATCGTGTCCGTGAATCGAATTGATTTC
The DNA here is from genome assembly GCA_039804545.1 of Bacteroidota bacterium. Lineage (GTDB taxonomy): Bacteria > Bacteroidota > Bacteroidia > Flavobacteriales > Flavobacteriaceae > Flavobacterium. The sequence goes on from JBDLVY010000227.1 coordinate 19,432, forward strand.
GTGATAGAACACATTTCCTTTTATTGGTTTCAACCGTTGATATGTTTCTCGATTTTCATCGGGAATAAAAAAATAATCTGTGTCTACCGCAACCACGTGAATATTGGCTTGAATGTCTTTGGCAACTGCCAAAAAATCACCTCTATTGCGAGTGATATCATTGGTTTTGAGCAAATGGTTCATCAATTTGTAAGCCGAAAGCCGAAAGCGATTTTTGAGTTTAATACCGTGATTGGCCAACCAATTCTCGATTTGAAAAACCGAAGTATCTTCGAGTTTAGTTCTTTGAAAACGTTGGTTGATGGATTGAGGTGTTCGGTACAACAACATGGCGTGTAATCGGGCATCCGCAATCGGGTCGTCTGAATTATTCAGAATTTGGTCTTGGATTAAAACATTGGCAATGACCCAATCGGTGGCTTTCCAATCGGTGGCAATAGGGATTAGATTTTTAACAGCATTGGGTTTCAAGACTGCCATTTCCCAGGCTACTGCTCCGCCTAAACTTCCGCCGATAATGGCAAAAACTTGTTCTACTTTTAGGAGAACTAAACCTTCCCAAAAAATGCGCGCGACATCGCGAATGGTAAAATCTTTATAGTTTGAAATCAAATTCCCGAAGTTGTCATCATAGCCATTTCCGGGAATGTTGAAGGTAATCAAAGTGAAATAATTGGTATCGATGATTTTTTCGGCTCCGATTAAATCGTTCCACCAGCCATTTTCTCCGGTCACATTTGAATTGCCAGTCAAAGCATGATTGACCACCACCACAGGCGCAGTGCCAATGGGTTGACCAAAAGTTTGATAAAATAACGGAAGATGAGGACGTAGCTTTCCGTTTTCTAAATCAAAATTGAACAAGTCTATTTTTTCTAAATTTTTCATATTTTCTTTCATCGCTTTTTTAAAAGACTGCCTTCAAACTCAACTTTGAAGACAGTCTTAACAAACAAACAAAACCAATGGTTATCTTTTACAGCGTTGTTGCTTTAGCTTCATATTCTTTAACCAATACCACTGAAACCGGTGTTGGATTGATCAAATTGTCCTGAACGGGACAACGATTTTCAACGGTGATTAACCAATCTTTTAGTTGGTCCAAAGTCGCATCAGTTGTTGGCTTTACGGTTACTTCTATCGATTTAAATCCGGCTCTTTCATCGCTAATTCTTCCCTGATATTTGTCTAAACTTAGGGTTCCGGAGATTTCTACTTGTAGTGATTTTAAATCGATGCCTTGTTCTTTGGCGACTAATTTTCCGACGGCATTGATACAACCGGCATAACCGGCCAAAATGTATTCTATTGGACTTGGTCCTTCCAGTTCAGGAAATTGATCATTTTTACTAATTCGGATGTCGAAATTTTGGGCTTTGACTACGAATTGGTTGTTGTTTTGGGCATAGCCAATTACGTTTACGGTTTTTGTGCTCATGTTATACAGTTTGTGGGGTTTTAATTTTTACAAAGGCTTCTTTTAAATCGGCTTTTAAATCGTCAATGTTTTCTAAACCAACAGACAAACGGATTAAGTCTTTGGTTACTCCGGTGGCTTCTTGTTCTCTGTCTGACAACTGCTGATGGGTTGTACTTGCCGGATGGATGATTAATGATTTGGTATCGCCGATATTCGCCAATAAAGAAAACAATTTGGTTTCATCAGCTACTTTCTTTGCGGCTTCAAATCCGCCTTTTAGACCAAAAGTTACGATGCCGCTTTTGCCTTCCGGTAAATATTCATCGGCTAGAGCTTTGTATTTGGAAGTTTCCAATCCAGGATAATTTACCCAAGCGACTTCTTCTTGTGTTTGCAACCATTGGGCTAAAGCCAGCGCATTTTCGCTGTGTTTTTTGATTCTGATTGCCAAAGTTTCTAACCCTTGAATCGTTTGGAAGGCATTGAACGGAGATAAAGCTGCCCCAAAATCACGCAAGCCTTCGATTCTTACTTTGGCGATAAATGACGCTGCGCCAAGTGCTTCGTAATATTTTAATCCGTGGTAACCAGCAGATGGTTCGGTGAATTCAGGGAATTTCCCGTTGCTCCAATCGAAGTTTCCCGCATCGATTATGACACCTCCAAGAGACGTTCCGTTTCCGGTGATGTATTTGGTAAGTGAGTGAATGACAATGTCGGCTCCGTATTGAATTGGGTTTAATAAATAAGGCGTAGCTACGGTATTATCAACAATGAAAGGCACTTTAAACGCTTTAGCTTCTTTGGAAATTGCTTTCAAATCGAGTACATCTAATTTTGGATTCCCCAAACTTTCTGCGAAAAACGCTCTAGTATTTTCTTGGGCGGCTTTGGTAAAGTTTTCCGGATTGGAAGGATCAACAAATGTGGTAGTAATGCCTAATCTTGGTAAGGTTACGCTCAACAAATTGTAAGTTCCGCCATAAAGACTATTGGAAGCTACAATGTGATCTCCGGCTTTAAGCAAAACCAACAAGGTCGTTGCAATAGCTGAAGTTCCAGAAGCGGTAACTACAGCTCCAATTCCACCTTCGAGAGCAGCCAAGCGTTGTTCTAGAATGTCATTGGTTGGATTGTTTAAACGGGTGTAGATGAATCCGGCTTCGGCTAAGCCAAACAAGTTGGCGGCATGGTCTGAATTGTTAAATACATACGAAGTTGTTTGGTAAATTGGAACGGCTCTGGTTCCTGCATTTTTAGTAACATCGTGTCCTGCATGTAAGGCGTTGGTTGCGAATTTTTGTGTGCTCATGATTTAAATTTTAAGATTATTAGCTATTTAGATTATTAATTTTTAGAAATAAAAAAAGTCCTTTTGGATGGCTTACCAAAAGGACTTCAAGAGTATAAATATAAACTTCGATTAAGTCTTCCGCTTTTGGTAACAGGATATGCCAATACAACACCACATCATCATGTGCATCATACGGTTGTTCATCATATTTTTTGCTATTACCTTCATTGTTTTATTATGTTTTGTACTGATTTTGTTTAAATAAAAAAACCCCTGCGGTGAGCAGAGGTTTGATTGTATATATTTTAAAAATTTAAAATTATGCAATAGCGTCCTCTGCGGAATTTTTCCACATCATGTGACACATATGACAAATTGTAAATTTCATTTTCTTGTTGTTATTTGATGAGGCAAACTTCTGAATGTTTTTTTAATCCACCAAACAAAATTTGAAAATTTAACATTTGAAGTTGGTTTATATATATTTAAATACTACGTATTTAGATTTTTGGAACTATCATAAAAAAAATAAAAAAAGCCAAATTGTTTTTTGTATTCTAAATAGTCTTTATACATTTGCAACCGAAAATGAGAGGAAAAATTTGAACTGATTGCAACCTCGTTAAAAAATGCTAAAGCAGAAACTCTCCTTTAGCTTTCATGCAATCCTCTTTTTTTTCATCACAATTAATATAAAATTAAACTATAGTTATGGCTTATTTATTTACGTCGGAGTCTGTGAGTGAAGGACATCCGGACAAGGTGGCAGACCAAATCAGTGACGCGTTAATCGACAACTTTTTAGCCTTTGATGCTGAATCAAAAGTAGCTTGTGAAACGTTGGTTACCACAGGTCAGGTTATTTTGGCGGGTGAAGTAAAATCGAGTACTTATTTAGATGTACAACAAATCGCCAGAGAGGTAATCCGAAAAATTGGATACACTAAAAGCGAGTATATGTTTGAAGCAGACTCTTGTGGAGTTTTGTCGGCCATTCACGAGCAATCTGCCGACATCAATCAAGGAGTTGACAGAGCCAGTAAAGAAGAGCAAGGTGCTGGTGACCAAGGGATGATGTTTGGTTACGCCACTAATGAGACTGAAAACTATATGCCTTTGGCTTTGGATTTGTCTCATGCTTTATTAATTGAATTGGCCAACCTGAGAAGAGAGAACAAAGAAATCACTTATTTGCGTCCGGACGCTAAATCGCAGGTAACATTAGAGTATTCTGACGATAACAAACCGGTTAGAATTGATGCTATAGTAATTTCTACTCAACACGATGATTTTGCCGCTGAAGCAGAAATGTTAGCTAAAATTAAAAGCGATTTGATTTCGATTTTGATTCCGAGAATTAAAGCGAAATACCCTCAATATGCTCATTTATTTAATGATGATATTACTTACCACATCAACCCTACCGGAAAATTTGTTATCGGCGGACCACATGGTGATACCGGGTTGACCGGAAGAAAAATTATCGTGGATACTTATGGTGGAAAAGGCGCTCACGGTGGTGGTGCTTTCTCCGGAAAAGACCCTTCAAAAGTAGACCGTTCTGCGGCTTACGCTACCCGTCACATTGCTAAAAACCTAGTAGCTGCCGGTTTGTGTGATGAGATTTTAGTACAAGTTTCTTATGCCATTGGAGTAGCAAAACCAACCTCTATCAACGTGAATACATATGGTACTGCCAAAGTGAACTTGACTGATGGAGAAATCAGCAAAGTAGTGGAAGGAATTTTTGACATGAGACCTTACTTCATTGAGCAACGTTTGAAATTGAGAAACCCAATTTACAGCGAAACCGCAGCTTATGGCCATATGGGAAGAAAACCTGAAACGGTTATCAAAACTTTCCAATTGCCAAACGGCGCGCCAAAAACTGTTACGGTTGAATTATTCACTTGGGAAAAATTAGACTTTGTTGATAACGTAAAAGCCGCTTTCGGATTATAATAATCTGAAACAATTATATAAAAAACCCCAACTTATTGAGTTGGGGTTTTTGTTTTCTAATAAGTTCCGTTTTGCATTCGCCCTAACACTTCTTTGTATTCATTAAGCGTTGATTTGTCATCTGTAGGTACATGATCAATGGCTTTTTGTTCCGTTAGTAAAGCTTTATCTTTTTGATTATTTCTATAATAAAGTTGGGCCAAAGTATCTAAATATCGATGGTCAGTTTTAAAAACTTTCACACTCGTTTCACTCCATTGGATGGCTTTTTGAATAGTACTGACATCCTTGTTTTTGGTCTCTACTACTTGCCAAGCGACTGTATTCGCTAAGTCTGAGAATTCTTCTTTAAACGCAAACCAAGAACGATTTTTATTTTTTTGAGTGGTATAAATTTCGTCCAAGGTTTCTAACAAACTGGTGTTTTTAGAGGCAACTGTTTGAAAAAATTCATCGTATTCTTTGAAATACAAAGAGTAATCGTTGGGATAAGCTTCTTTGATATTGGTTAGGTAATTTTTAAAGTCCTGCTGTTTGAAGCCTGACATTTTCAAAAACCTTTTGTAATACTCAAGGAGTTTTAATTGGTGTGCTTTAGAAAGCGGTATGGTTTCAGATTGTGGATTTTCAAAAAATGTACTAAAGACATCATTAAGATTGGCAAAGTTATATCCGTATAAAGATTCATTGTCTATAGGTTCATTGTCTTTTTCACTAATAGCCTGATAATGTTTTAGTAAATAATCCAGCAATACAAAATCGGTGTCGGAAAGGACTTTAGGTTGACCGTATAATTTATAAAGGAAACCGGTATGGAGTAATTCTCTTTTACAAAGCGATGCGAATTCTTCGTCGTAAGTTTCTTTTCGGGTATAGAAATCTACTATGAGTTTCCATTTCTCGGCAATAATTTCTTTGGGCGTTACGATATTGTATAAATCTTCCGGATTGTCAACATGAAGATAGTCTTCCATTCCGTCTACTACCGCTTCAACCGCAGTGCTATCGGCTACAGTCTCATCATAATAATCTTCTTCTACTACGGCAGCGGCAGTATCAATTTCTTCAACTACAGCAGTATCTACAGCACCTTCAGCAAACTCATTAAAGTTCTTTTTGGTTTTGATAATTTCAGCCAAAGATTTTTTGAAATCTGCCAAACTCGCTTTTTTACTTTTAACCAATTGGTCAAGTCTCACATGCGCATTGGCTCTTTTTACTTCATCATAAACCGAATAATACATTTCAAACAAATTGGAATTGTCTTCTAAATTACCCGATTTATGATACAGCATATCGCCATTAGCATTGACAATAACCAAAGATGTTTTGTCTTTAATCTTGAAGCTTTGCCATAGTGCTTGGTCTTTTTCGGTAGCCAAATAATAATTGAAATTGTCTTTTTCAGGATTGTACTTTGTTCGCATAAAACGCGACAATCTTTGCTCTTTTTGGGTCACAAACTCGGTAAATTGAGTTTTACCCATTTTACTGTTATCAAAGGAAATCACCAAAAACTTTTCCGGTGTTTTTTCTATACTTTTTAAGGCTTCGGTATAGGTTTTTAAAACCGGAAGTTTGAAATTATAAGCATTGGCTTGTCTTCTTTCTAAATAACTACTGTCAAAATCATCTTCTTTAACAAAACCATTGCTTTTCAACCAATCTTTTTCGTTGACAATGGCTAGCGGTTGTATTTGATTAGGGCTAACATTTGGTTCCCCTTCTTTCTCAAAATCAAATGCGGGATTCATTCTGCGGCCTTCTCTGACGGAAAGCTTACGGGATTCTTTGTCTACAATTCCTTTTAATTCAATATTATTAAAAAAATTATAGTCATATTGCACTTCCATTTCATTCACATTGGGGTCAATTTGGAATTTAGTCACCACAGACCCACGCTTCCTGTCACTTTCCACAAAATACAAATACTTTGTCTTTTCCACATCTATCACAAATCCTTTTTTTCTGTATAAATCTTGCAACTCATTTTTATTCACATAGTCTGAAAGCGGCTTATATTCAATAATAGTATGGTCGTCTTTTTGGGTTCCTACGTAGATGTTTTGGTTGGCATATAAATAACTTTGAGCATCAAATTTTAATTTAAACGTACTTGAAAAAGGAGCCTCTGAATTGACCTTAATTTTAAAACCAGTCTCAATAGAATCTGAATTATTAAAAATTATGGTGTCGTTTTGAACGGTATATTTCCCATATAAAACAGCCATTTCGTATTGGTTATCTTCAAGGATTTTCAGCATAATCCTTTGGCCTTTTGTGGTTGATTTGTATATGCCGGGTTCTAAAACCGGAGTTTGTGTATATCCGATAGAAATAACGGAAAAGAATACTAAAAGAGAGCGTTTTTTCATGTAGATGCTTTGGTTTGCAGTTGTAATACTTTTTTTTTAAAAATACTATATTTCACACAACTAACGCATAAATGCTTAAAATATTATCTATAAAAAAACTTCCGCTAAAAAATAACGGAAGTTAGCTTTAATAAGGGCTTGTGAAAGCTTTATAAATTGTATTTCAGACTCAACATTACATAGCGCGGTTGCACTCTGTATTGAGATGTTCTTGTGGAAAACTGCGAGAAATTATCGTCATTCAAAGAAGTGGTGTTGAGCAAATTGGTAGCCGAAATTTTATACTCCCATTTGCTGTCTTTGGTTTTTTGATAAATCAAACTGGCCGAAAGAAAATCGTATTCATTTTCTACCGATTTGTCATTATTGTAATAATGATAAAATTCATATTCACTCACAAAGGAAAAGCTTTTCAAGAAGAAATAATCCAGTTTTATCGTTGGTCTATCCGTAAAAAATGTATCATTCGGATAATCATTAATAGTGTAGCTATAACCCAATTCTATATTGGGCAAATCTTTAAAATTGGTAGATGCTCTTAAATTGTAGGTTTGGGTAAAACTTTCATTGGTTATCAAAATGTCTTGGAAAGTGGTTCTGTCAATTTGAATATTATTGAATTTACTCCAATTGAGATTAACATTTAAAGAAGCCTTATAATATTTAAAGAAAGAACGACCATAACTACCGAAGAATGACAATGTCTCATCAGCAAACTCAGAGTTGAAAGGAGAAGAAACTTGGTTTACATTGTTGAAGAACGCTCTGGTTTTTATCGCGTCAACAGTGCGATTGTAGCTTGCCGCAGCCGAAATATTTTCAAAATTAAACATGTTATATTTAAAATAACGCAAAGAATGCGATTGCTGAACAGCATTCTCCAAAGTCCTGTTTCCGCTTGACAAACTGCTATAATTATTCAAAACAAAACCTTCTGCTTGTCGATTGATATCGGTGAAATTATTAGTATACGAAAAATTATAGGTCAAGCTTTCCGCTTTTTTAATTTGGTACACCGCTAAGAAATCAGGCAAAATTCGAGTGAAATTTTGCTTGTAACTTGTTCCTAATTGTTCGTTATTCAAAGCATAAGTATGAAAACTTACTCCTGGAGTAAAGGTAAATTTACCAGACAACACTTTGTAATGCAATCCTAAAAATGCATCATTAAAGCGGTAATTGACATCGTTAGTATTAGTCGTATTGTCTAAATCATTTATGTTTCCATTGTCTAAAACCTGGTACATACTTGAGTTGAAATTTTGATTCGAATACGTATTCCCAAAAGTCACATTGATGTTGCTTTTTGGCGTAAGCATATAATAATAATCCAACTTACTGTCTAATTTATTGGTTTTCACAAAACGATTTTGGTTTAAATCCGTTCTATTTTGCGTGGTGTCATACCCCAAAATATTGCTCGGTGGCAAGATTGAAGTAAAAGGATCCGATTGTAAATTGGCGTTGTAAAACGGATTCTCGTCTTGGTATAAATGCTGGCTTTCAAAAGCAAAAACGTGTTTTTCAGCCGCAGTATAATAAAAACTCAAGTTTTGATTCACTGAAACCGGATCTTGTTTTTTGGTGGTAAAAATATCTTCTGTAGTTGAATTATCAGCTTCATCGATGGTTTCTCTTAGCAAGGAATTGTTCTCGTCTTGTTTGGAAATTTTGGCCAAAATATCATAATCAAACTGAAAATTTGCATTTGGTTTGTAGCTTGAACTTAATTTGAACAAACCTAAATCACTTTTCTGGTGTGCTATTTCTGCTCTGTTTTCTGTAGAAGCTACTTCGGTAGACGTTGGGTCTAAGAAATTAGTAGTCGATACCGTTTCCAAATCGGTTATAGACGAAGACAGTATGGCGAAGCCGCTTATCGTCCATGATTTGGTTGGATTATAAGAGAAATTAGTTGCCCCAAAATCGGTTTCTATTTCTTTGGCTCGATTGTTTCTAAGTAATGAAATTCCCAAATCATTTGAAGACACATTAAAACTCGAACCGCCTTTGGCCATCATGCTTCTGAAACCGCCGGTGAATTTGAAATAATCCTGAATGGTTAATGGCAATTCGCCTATGTTATTGAAATTGGTAATGATATTCACACTGTATTTCGGACTGTAATAAAACAATTTCGGGTTGACATTGTAACGGTCAAATTTAGATTCGGGGCGAAAACCACCCGCTGCAGTTACATCTCCAAACCAGAAATTCTTCTTTCCAGATTTCAATTTGATGTTCATCGCCACATTATCTTGATTATTTTCAACACCTTTTAGAATTGAATTTTCATTGTAGTTTCTCAAGACTTGAACTTTGTCAATGGCATCGGCCGGAATGTTTTTAACGCCCAACTTGGTGTCGCCATCAAAAAAGTCTTTTCCTTCGACCATTAATTTGGTTACTTTTTTGCCTTCTACTTCTACTTCACCATCGGCATTTACCTCAACTCCTGGTAATTTTTTTAAAACGTCTTCCAATTTTCTTTCGGTACCAGATTTGAACGAATCCGCATTGTAAACTATAGTGTCTCCTTTGATAGAAACGGGCATTTCGCGTACGATTTCAACTCCATCCAACTCAATTCCACCACTTTCCATCGTGATATTTTGGATGATATTCTGCGTTTGTGTAGTAACGGTAATTTCTTTGTTTTGCATGCCAAGGTAACTCAGTTTAATGGTATAAGTTGCGTTGGTTTTTAGGTTTAAAACAAATTTCCCTTTGTCATTGGTTATGGCGTAAGCATCCATGGCTTTGGTGCCTTGGTTCATTGCCATGATATTGGCCATTTCAAGTGGCGCTTTGGTATTGTCTTGTATGATTCCTTCGAATCTTATAGTTTGAGCAAATGAAATTGTTGAAATAAAAAGAAAAACGAATAGTACTATTTTTTTCATTGTTTTGGCTTAGATAATTAATTGATTAATGTTCGAAAATAATAACTCCATCTTCATCTGCCATACTTTCCGTTTTTTTCTTTTGAATTTCGTCAAATTTATTTTGGGTGACTTTTTCTCCTTTATTTGGCACTTTAATTTTGGCTTTTTCTTTGTTGTTTAATGATACTTTTGTACACAATGTAATGTTTTCTTCATCATTAATTTCTAAGATTAAACCCGGCAATCCCCATTGGTTATTGGGCCCAAAACCAACCGGAATTTCCGGTGTGTACCAAGCGGTAACAACTTTGTCTTTTGGCTCTTCCATTTTGAACAAAGCAGGCTTTTTCTCTTCTTTTTTTAGAAATTCTTCATATTGTTGTCTTTGCTTATCAGAGACAGGAACAACCAGTTCGGCTTTAAAACAATTGTATTCTCCAATTTTCTTGGTTTCGTTTACCAGTTTCCAATCTGGTTTTTGAAGCGTTTCAACTATTAAAAATTCTTTGCCAAAGATTTCATCTTCAACAATAGACTTTTGCTCCTTTACATTAATGTATTTTTTGCCTTCTCCGGAATAAGAAACAGACATAGAAATTTGCCCTTCGGCAGGTTTTTCGGGTTGTTCTAATTGTTCTTGTTGCTCGTAAAGGCATTCCGTTTTACTAAAGGAAAGTAGATATTTCTTTTCACTCGCTCTTTTTAAGGCGTCTTGAAAAGCCTGTTCCATTTCGGGATCCATTTTGTTTTTGGAATCCACCTCCACTTTTTCAGTTTTTTTCTTGACTATTCTTTTCGAAAAATACTCAGCTTTCCCTTGAAAATCTTGTGCTTTTGCCGAAAAAAATAGTAATAAAAAAGAAGCAACAAATATAACTTTAGTCATTATAACATTGATTATTGATTGATTATCTGGTCATTCTCATTTGAAAACCACCGCCGCGTCCACTATTCATTTCCTGCATTTCTTCCATTTTTTTGACTACAATTTCATCGTATTCTTTCTGGGTTACTTCTTTGCCGTTACTTGACGCTTTAATATCGGCTTTGTCTTTAGGATTTAAAACAAGTTTGGAACAAAGTATAGTGGTTTTTCCGTCATTGACTTCCAATATCAATCCCGGTAAACCCCAATAACCTTCCGGACCTTGACTTACCGGAATTTCCGGTGTGTACCATGCGGTAATCGTGATTTCTTTGGGCAATTCAATTTGATCCATAAAACTGGTTTTGGCGCCATCTTTATTTTCCTCTTTAGCATTGTCATCCTTTTTTTCTTCTTTCTTTTTGGGGCGGAAGTTTCTAAAATCGGTTTTACTTGCCGGAATCACTGCAGTCGCTTTGAAACAATTATAGCCTCCAATTACTCTGGTTTCTGCGGTCATTTGCCATTTGTAATTGGTTAATGAATCTTTAACCAAAAACTCTTTGCCCATGAACTCTTTATCAACCGTATACTTTTTCTCTTTTACATTTTTGTAATAGGTTCCGCCGCCGCCAGACATAGAATTGAACATCATTCTCATACCGCCACCACCACCTTGTGCCGTTGGAGCATCTAATTTTTCTTCTTCTTTGTATATTGACGCAGACTTGTCAAAATTGAGAATAAATGTTTTTTCAAACATTTTTTTCATACGCTCTTCTATCATTTTCTGCATTTCGGGAGTAATCTCTTTATTGCCTTCAAAACGTGATTTAAAATCTGAAGTGCTGGTTTTCGATTCATAGGTAACCATGCCTTGGAAATCTTTTTGGGCAGTCATTATTAAACCAGTCAATAGAAAAACCGCAGTGTAGATAAATCTTTTCATTATTATATTTTATTTTATAAGGAACAAATATGACGAATGTTATTGTATTGTGTTACCAATAATTTGTTAAATATTTAACTTTGACTTATGAAAATTAATAAGGTTTACTGTAAATTAGCCCTATGATGTCAAAATATATTTGTTTTTTATTTCTAATGCCCATTTGCCTTAGTTTTGGTCAGATTCCAAAATTGAAAACTACTGAAATTAATTCTCAAATTTTAGAAGATAAAATATATGTGGGTTTTGATGGATTGGGCAACAACTATTTCATAAAAAACAATGTTTTTATCAAGCAAAATGAAACCCAAACTTGGGAATACAAAAATGTGGCTTTGGGAAAAATCACTTCGGTTGATTATGTCAATCCCTTGAAAATTGTTGTTTTCTATGAAGATTTCAACACGATTATTACACTTGACAACCAACTGAATGAAATTCAGAAACTCAATCTTTTTGAAATTGACAATACGATTTTTGCCTCTAAAATAGGCATGGCTTCACAGAATCAATTTTGGATTTACAATGCTTTAACACAGCAAATTCTGCTATTTGATTATTTAAAAAACACCTCCAAAACCGTTGGTAATCCGATTGCAGAAAACATCAAATACACCCAATCCGATTTTAATAATTTTTATTGGATTGACGAAATCAACAACTGGTATTCGATTGATATCTTTGGTAAGGTAACTTTATTGGCCAATATTCCTCCTTTTGAAAAAATTCAAATTATTGACCACGAAAAATTGTTGTTTTCGAGAGACAATACTCTTTATTGCCTGAATAA
>JBDLVY010000228.1:0-6265 GCA_039804545.1 Bacteroidota bacterium
TTTATAATTTGGCCATTGATAATACCGGTAAAAAGAAATTGTTTGCCATTAAAATTCAAACAAATAACAGTTTTGAAATTGGCTTTTCTATTGGTTTTATCTTTGAGATTGGTTAATAATTTATCCATATTGTCATTTGCATCCTTCTGTTCGCCTGCATAACGAGCAGAATAAACGCCTGGTTCTCCGTTTAAAGCTTCTACTTCTAAACCGGTATCATCTGCGAAGCAATTGTAGCCGTATTTTTCAGTGACATAATTGGCTTTCAGAATCGCATTGCCTTCAATGGTATCTGCAGTTTCAGGGATTTCTTCAAAACAGCCAATCTCTTCCAAACTCAATATTTGAATTTGCTCCGAAAGTAAAAGCTGAATTTCTTTGATTTTGTTTTGGTTATTGGAAGCGAAAACGAGTTGCATAATTTAGAATATTTGACCCACAAATATAATAGATGAGAAAGTGATAAAACATATTTTCATAAACTTTAATTTCAATAATATAATTACTATTTTTGCCTCGTTTTTAAATACACTTTACAATGGTAAAAGATTTATTCGAAAGAATACAAAACAATAAAGGTCCATTAGGAAAATGGGCTTCTCAGGCAGAAGGCTATTATGTATTTCCAAAATTGGAAGGCGAATTAGGTCCAAGAATGCAATTCCACGGAAAAGATATTTTGAACTGGAGCTTAAATGACTATTTAGGTTTAGCCAATCACCCAGAAGTGCGCCAAGCCGATACAGCTGCTGCGACTCAATATGGTGCGGCCTACCCAATGGGCGCGCGTATGATGAGTGGTCATACTGATGCACACGAACAATTAGAAAATGAATTGGCGGCTTTTGTACAAAAAGAATCAGCTTATTTATTGAACTTTGGCTACCAAGGCATAATGTCATGTATTGACGCTTTGGTGACTAAAAATGATATTATTGTATACGATGTTGATGCACACGCTTGTATCATTGACGGTGTGCGCTTGCATATGGGAAAACGTTTTACCTACAAGCACAATGACTTGGAAAGCATGGAGAAAAATCTTCAACGTGCTACTAAAATGGCTACGGAAACCGGTGGTGGAATTTTATTCATCACTGAAGGTGTATTCGGAATGCGTGGCCAACAAGGAAAGTTGAAAGAGATTGTAGAAATGAAGAAAAAATACAATTTCCGATTGTTAGTCGATGATGCTCACGGATTTGGAACACTAGGCAAAACAGGTGCCGGTGCCGGAGAAGAACAAGGTTGTCAAGACGGCATAGACGTTTATTTCTCAACATTTGCCAAATCGATGGCGAGTATTGGAGCATTTCTTGCTGCAGACAAAGACATTATTGATTATCTAAAATACAACTTACGTTCACAAATGTTTGCCAAAGCTTTACCGATGATTCAAACGGTTGGTGCTTTGAAAAGATTACAATTGTTGAGAGACAATCCGGGATTGAAAGACAAACTTTGGGAAAATGTAAATGCGTTGCAAAACGGATTAAAAGCAAAAGGATTTAATATTGGTGACACCAATACTTGTGTAACTCCGGTATACTTAGAAGGTTCTATACCTGAAGCCATGGTAATGGTGAATGACTTAAGAGAAAACTATGGTATCTTTTTATCGATTGTAGTTTATCCGGTGATTCCAAAAGGAATTATCTTATTGAGAATGATTCCTACTGCTTCTCATACTTTAGCGGATATTGATGAAACCCTTACTGCTTTTGATGCAATCCGAGAAAAGTTAGTCAATGGAACCTATAAAAAGATTGCTGAAGCCACAACGGTAGACGTGTCTTAAAAAAAAAAAATCTTATACAAATAAAAAACCATCCTTAGCGGGATGGTTTTTTTATAGTGATAAATTAAAGTTTATTGTACTTTAATAATCTTGCTTTCATCAATATTGAAGGCTTTTACAACGGCATTGTAATCTTTGAAATCAACATTGTTATTTTTTCCGAAATAAGCTGGAATAACTAATACTCTAAATACTTGGTTTAATCTGTAACTAGAACTCACTCCTGCTAAATCAAATCCTTCCATGTTTACTTGGGCATCAAATCGGGTGAAGTCAAAATCATAACGCAAATCTAAAGTCCCATCACCGAAGAAATAAGTTTCTGGAAGTGGTTTCCATACATCTTCTCCTTGAAAAGTTCCAGATAATCTGTAAACTAAAACCATATCTGAAGAAAGTATAGTATGAGGATAAGTCAATACTACTGAATAATCATTTGGAAAAAAATTCACATTGGTGTATTCAAATACTTCACTTATGGTATCGTTATCAATGCCGTCATTGTTAGTGTCGTTAACGGTGCAACTTTGTAGCGTTATCATCCCGATAAAAGCTAAAATAAGGGTAAATCTTTTCATGTTTTATAATTTTAATTGATTGATATTTTCAGCAGTTCAATATTGATGCCAAACTTTTAATTTAACAAAAAAATGTACTTTTGACGAATGGGAAGAAACAATCCGAAAAACATCAAAGCACACAACGATAAACTTCACAAGGCGCAAGATAAGGAAAAAGCCAAGAAAGCCGTTCGGGCTGAACTATTAAAAGCGATCGTTAAAAAGTTTAATGAGAATAAAGAAAAATTTTATTGTTTAATTATTTTTCGAATCGTATTCCCGTTGGCTGTGGTTATTTTTATAAAATACAATCCACTTGCGTGAGCTGATAAATCAAGTTTATCTGTAACCAATTCCCCTAAGGTATTGTATATCCCAATATCTTGTATTTCACCCAAATCATCATTTGAAATAAATATCTTTCCGCTTGTTGGATTTGGATACAAAACTATTGAACCATTACTAAAATCAGAACTTCCTAGTGTGGTAAATACATAACAATCTGAAATGCTTTGACAACCGTTAGTGGTTAACTGAACAGCATAATTACCGTCAGTCACCGGCACAAAAACTTGATTTGTTTGTCCGCTAACGGGAGCGTTATTGTTATCACAGTCTAGCCACTGATAGGTTGTTCCTGCCAAAGTCCTTTCTGCAGTGAGTTCTGTTGCTGTAACAGTAACTGCTGTTGTAAAAGCATTTTGAGTATCGGTTATCGTAACTGGGATTGTAATAGAATCCGTTTCATCAGGACTACAAAAAGCATTGGTGATGGTTAATGTTACTTCTTTAACTCCGGGACAATTAAAATTATGCGTTGGATTTACCGCGGTACTATTTGCAGAACCATCTCCAAAATCCCAACTCAAGCCATCATAATTTGTACTTGCATTTATAAAAGTTACTGATGCATTATTGGTAGCAGGATCAAAATCACTTACAACTGGCAAGAAACCAAAAGCCGCATTAGGCGTTAAACATCTTTGAATATCAAAATAAGTGATATTATTTGGAACCCATTGATTGGCAACCAAATTACCGTCTACTTGTAAAACCGGAATCCCATAAGCCGGATCAAACCATTTATAAGAAACCGTAGTAACAGTATTTTGAGTTGGAGTTCCATTGACTGTCACAGTAATATTATTAACCAATGTGGTTTTCATTTTCAATACGTTGGCAAAGGTTCCAAAAGGTGTAACGAGCGAACCCCAACCTTCAACTAAATTTGTACGTTGCCCAGTTGAAGCATACTGAATGGGCACTCCAAAACTATTTAAATCAAGGCTTAAAGCACTATTGTTGGTATAATTATCATTATAGTTGATTGGAAACTGATAGATCACATCTGCAGTTTGATACGAAGCTACAAAAGGCACAGTTGTTCCGGCATAAGTAATTGAAGCACCCAACATTCTATCCTCTAAATAGGTAGAAGAAAGTTTTAAATGATCCATCAAATTGGTTAAACCGTAACCTTGAATTTGGATTCCGGCAGTTAATTTAGTCGCCAAAGAAAAATTATTGTTAAATTGGGTATTACAGTTAAAGAAATAACTGTTAAACAAGCACCAAATATTTTTATAGCCAGCCGTATTTGGATTTTGCCACAAAAGTGTCTCCTGTGTGCTTGGCACCAAAGTACTATAATCCCAACTAAAATTAGTACCGGTTTGAACAAAATCGTTTCCTACCAAACCCGTCGTTGAATGACTAACAATAAATTGCTCTCCTACTGCAGCAAAATCAGAAGAAAGATAAGTGGTTTGTGCAAAACCAAAAGTAGAACCCAAAGTCAATACCCAAAAAGTAATTTTTTTCATAATCCAAATATTTAACAGCCCACGAAATTACTAACTATCTATATACCAACCAAAATAAACGACATATTAGATTCAAATATTTAACAAGAGTACTAAACAAATCAAAATAATTATTATAAAATAAAAAACCTCATATAATTATGAGGTTTAATAATTGATTATTATTCTAATAAATCAGAGGGCAACCTACATATTGCGTCTATACTGACCGCCAACTTCAAACAGAGCTGAAGTGATTTGACCTAATGAACAATATTTAGTGGCTTCCATTAGTCTTTCAAATAAGTTTTTGTTGCTAATGGCTGCGTCCTGTAAACGCTCTAATTGCATTTCTTCTAAACCGGTATTGGCTTGGTGAAGTGTCTCTAGAGTTTTGATTTGGAATTGTTTTTCTTCCTCTGTTGCACGGATAACCTCCATAGGTACAACCGTTGGCGAACCTTTGGAACTTAAGAATGTATTTACACCGATGATTGGGAATTCTCCAGTATGTTTTAAAGTCTCATAATACAAACTTTCTTCTTGAATTTTACTTCTTTGGTACATCGTTTCCATAGCACCAAGAACTCCGCCTCGCTCGGTGATTCTGTCAAATTCTTGCAACACGGCATCTTCTACCAAATCGGTTAGCTCTTCTATAATAAACGAACCTTGAATTGGGTTTTCGTTTTTGGCTAAGCCCAATTCTTTATTAATAATAAGCTGAATCGCCATCGCACGACGAACTGATTCTTCCGTTGGCGTTGTAATTGCTTCGTCGTAGGCATTAGTGTGCAATGAATTACAGTTGTCATAAATCGCATACAATGCTTGTAAAGTCGTACGAATATCATTGAAATCAATTTCTTGTGCATGTAACGAACGACCTGATGTTTGAATATGGTATTTCAACATCTGTGCTCTTTCGTTGGCACCATATTTTTGTTTCATGGCTTTCGCCCAAATTTTACGCGCTACTCTTCCAATTACTGCATATTCCGGGTCGATTCCGTTAGAGAAAAAGAACGATAAATTGGGTCCGAAATCATTGATGTTCATCCCACGACTCAAATAATATTCCACGTAAGTGAAACCATTCGCCAAGGTGAAAGCCAATTGCGTAATTGGGTTCGCTCCTGCTTCGGCTATGTGATAACCCGAAATTGAAACCGAATAGAAGTTACGCACATTCTTTTGGATAAAATATTCCTGAACATCACCCATCAATCTTAAGGCAAATTCAGTAGAGAAAATACAAGTGTTTTGCGCTTGGTCTTCTTTCAATATGTCTGCTTGAACCGTTCCACGAACTTGCGTAAGGGTTTTGACTTTAATCTCTTCGTAGATTTCTTTCGGCAACACTTGGTCACCGGTTACGCCCAAAAGCATTAAACCTAAACCATTGTTCCCTTTGGGTAAATCGCCATTGTATTTAGGACGAGAAACTTTTTTGGCTTTATAAATTTCATTGATTTTTTCTTCAATTTCTACTTGAAGATTGTTTTCAATGATGTATTTTTCACAATTTTGGTCGATAGCTGCATTCATAAAGAACCCCAATAACATCGGTGCCGGACCGTTAATAGTCATCGAAACTGAAGTCATGGCGTGGCTCAAATCGAAACCGGAATACAATTTCTTCGCGTCATCCAAACAACAAATAGAAACTCCGGCATTTCCAATTTTACCATAAATATCCGGACGTAAATCGGGATCATTTCCGTATAAAGTCACCGAATCAAATGCGGTTGACAAACGTTTCGCCGGCATACCTAAGGAAACATAGTGGAAACGACGATTCGTTCTTTCCGGTCCGCCTTCTCCGGCAAACATGCGCGTTGGGTCTTCACCTTCTCTTTTGAAAGGATACAAACCTGAAGCAAATGGAAATTCACCGGGGACATTCTCTTGTAAATTCCATTTTAAAATATCGCCCCAAGCTTGGTACTTTGGCAAGGCAACTTTCGGAATTTGTGAGTGAGACAAACTTTCGGTATGTGTTTCAATCTTGATTTCCTTATCGCGTACTTTAAAACTATAGACAGGGTTTTTATATTTGTTTACCTTGTCATTCCAAGTCAGAATAATTTCCCAATTGAATGGAT
>JBDLVY010000229.1:0-13930 GCA_039804545.1 Bacteroidota bacterium
TATTTGAGATTTTCTCCACGATTTATGCCGCTGTACAAACCCGAAAAGGGAAACACGTACAGTTTTTGTTCTTTGGCAATGTTACTAACTTAATTTGTAGACCCTAATGATACAGAGAACCATTTTTCAGGGATTGATTATAGTATTGGGATTCACCGCAATTTGGTTTGGATTTTCCCAATTGGATTTCATGAAGTTTTTTGAAGTCACAGAAAGAACGACTAATTTGGAAAACAAGTTAGGGGATATGATTTGGTCTGAAATTTCAAATACAGAAGATGTTGTAACCAATGATACTTTGGTAAAAACATTAGACAGTTTGATCATTCCTTTGTGTGAAGCCAATAGTATTGAGCGCGATTCATTGAAAGTTCACATCATTATTAAAGATGAAATTAATGCTTTTGCTTTGCCCAATAACCATTTGGTGGTGTATACCGGTTTGATAGAAGACTGTAAAAGACAAGAAGCCTTGCAAGGGGTTTTAGGCCACGAGATTGCTCATATTGAGAAAAACCACGTGATGAAAAAGCTATCTAAAGAGTTAGGCTATTCGGTGTTATTAACGGCTGCCGGCGGAAGCAAAGGCGGCGCTATGGCCAGAGAAATATTAAAAGCGCTAACATCATCGGCTTACGACAGAACGTTAGAAAAAGAAGCTGATATCACGAGTGTTGATTATATGATTAATGCTAAAATCGACCCGAAACCTATGGCTGATTTTATGTATCAAATGGCCCAGGACACTGATGTAAACAAAGCCTTATATTGGATTTCTGATCACCCGGAATCGGAAGAAAGAGCCAAATATATCTTAGATTATATCAAGGGCAAAAAACTAAAAAGTAAAGCCACGCTTTCTGATAAAGACTGGAAAGCTTTTCAGGAGCAAGTGAAACTACAATAACAAAAAAGGCAACCCAATAGGTTGCCTTTTTTTATGCTTATTTATAATTCTTTTCTTTTCGTTCGAGTTCGGCTTGGAATTCTTCCATGACCGGTTTTACGGTGCTTTCCGGTAAATCGGCGATTCTGATGTACATTAAACCATCGACAGCATTGTTGAATAATGGGTCAACGTTAAAAGCTACCACGCGCGCATTTTGCTTGATGTATTTTTTAATCAGTACCGGTAATCTCAAACTTCCCGGTTCTACTTCGTCTATAATTTTATCGAATTTGTTCAAATCTGATTCGGTTTCATTGAAGACAAAATCTTTGTCGGCGTCTTTTAGTTTTACCTTGAATTCTTTTTTCGGGTGAATGTATTGCGCCACATACGGATCGTAATAATGCGACTTCATGAACTCAATCATCAACGATTTAGAGAATTCTGTAAATTGGTTACTGATACTCACGCCACCAATGAGATATTTGTGTTCCGGATAGCGCAAAGTGGTGTGCACAATGCCTTTCCAAAGCAAGAATAATGGCATTGGTTTTTGTTGGTAATCACTAACGATAAATGCTCTTCCCATTTCAATAGATTGCGACATCATGCCGTACAATTCGGGTTCAAAACGGAACAAGTCTTGCAAATAGAAACCTTCGATACCGTGTTTTGGGAAAATTTCAGCGCCCAATCCCATGCGATAGGCACCGGCAATTTGTTGGTTTTCATCATCCCAAAGGAACATGTGGTGGTAATAATTGTCGTATTGGTCAAGGTCGATAGATTCGTTAGTTCCTTCACCCACGGCTCTAAAAGTAATTTCGCGCAAACGACCTATTTCGTGTAAAATATTCGGAATCTTATCGGCAGTTACTAAGAAAACCATGTAGTTCTTGCTGTGTAACAAGCGGTAATCACCCTGTTTTAGGACTTCAACCTCTTCAATGATTTTGTCGTGGTTGGCCGGTTTTACAATTTGTTTCGGACTCTTAGGCGTTTTTAAATTGAGATTCAGGTTTTGCGAACTCAATAATTTTGATTCTTCGTTAAAAGAATTGGCCAACATGTATGTTTTACGACGCAAGAATTCTGAGTATTCCTCGATGGTTTTGTGTTCGTTTTGTTCGGCTACCGAAATGGGTTTCCCGATACGCACTTTAATCACGCGGTCTTTTTGGGTCAACAATTCCGAAGGCAATTTGGCCGTTCTTAAGGTTGGGTTTATTTTGGATAAAAAGTAAAAAAAGCGACTGTTTTTGGCGTGAAAATAAATGGGAACTACCGGAACTTGGGCTTTTCTGATTACTTTAATGGCGCCTTCTTCCCAAGCTTTGTCTACTACTAATCGGCCGTCTTTGTAGGTTGACACTTCTCCGGCAGGAAACATTCCTAATGGTTTTCCGTCACTTAAATGACGTAAAGTTTCTTTGATTCCAATCACGCTTGATTTAGCATCTTTATGGTTTTCAAAAGGATTCACCGGCATGATGTATTTCTTCATCGGTTCGATACGATGCAATAGGAAATTGGCAATGATTTTGAAATTGGGTTCTCTTTCGAGCATTAATTTCAACAACAAAATTCCGTCTATTCCGCCTAGCGGATGATTGGAAATGGTGATATAAGCGCCGTCTTTAGGCAATCGTTTTAAGTCGTCTTCGGGGATTTCAAATTTAATTTGAAACTCGTCTAAAATCGCGTTCAGAAATTCTACTTCGCCCAGATGTTTTTTGCGGTCGTAGATTTTGTTTAAGGTCGAAATCTTTAAAGCTTTCATTAATAGCCAGCCACAAAAAGTACCGAAAACCCCGTACTTGTCAGCGTTTATTGCTTTTGCAACTTCTTTAGCAGTAACTAAACCCATTTATACCTTTCATTTTTGAGTAAGAAACAAAGATAGCAATTCTGCTGAAATAGCTTCGAGAAAAAACAGAAAACAGCCGTTAAATTTTAATTTTTTATTATGTTTTTTGGGTTTCAAATGTTTGTGTTTTTAGCTACTTTTGAACCCAAGGCTTTTGGGCTGAATTGAATAGAGTTAAAAAAACTAATGTAAAGCTTGATGAGAATTATTTCTTATAACGTAAACGGCATTCGAGCAGCCATATCCAAGGGATTTTTAAATTGGTTGCAACAAGCCAACCCTGATATTATTTGTCTGCAAGAAATAAAAGCCACCGAAGACCAAATTCCGTTGCTCGACGTAGAACTTTCGGGTTATCCACATCACTATTGGTTTCCCGCTACCAAAAAAGGGTACAGTGGAGTGGCTATTTTGTGTAAAGTCAAACCCAATAATGTAGTATTCGGCACCGGAATTGAGCACATGGATTTTGAAGGCAGAAACCTTCGGGTTGATTTTGACGATTTCTCGGTGATGAGTTTGTATTTGCCTTCGGGAACCAATATTGAACGATTGGACCACAAGTTTATGTATATGGATGATTTCCAAAATTATGTGGACCAATTGAAAAAAGAAATTCCGAATTTGATTATCTGCGGGGATTACAATATTTGTCACGAAGCGATTGATATTCACGATCCCATTCGCAACAAAACCGTATCCGGATTTTTACCGGAAGAGCGCGCTTGGTTGGATAAATTTATGAAAAGCGGATTTATCGATACCTTTAGATTTTTTAACAAAGAGCCGCATCATTACAGTTGGTGGAGTTATCGTGCAGGCGCGCGCAACAACAACAAAGGTTGGAGAATTGATTATTGTTTGGCCAGTGAACCATTGAGAAACCGATTGACAAGAGCTGTAATTTTGCCCGAAGCCAAGCATTCCGACCATTGTCCGGTTTTAGTGGAAATTGATTAAAACATTAAGCATGAAAACTATATGTTCAAATTGCCAGGCAGAGAATGATTATGAGGCTAAATATTGCGAGGCTTGTGGGGAGTTGTTGCCTGTTAAGGAAGCGGAAAAAACAGCAGCAGTAGTATTTGGTTATAAACCAAAGAAAAAGATACATCCCATATTTCTAGTGATTATTGTAGTTTGTTCTTGGGTTGCTTTTTTTGGAATATACACCTTACAGAATTCGTTAGTTGATGCACTAAATCCGTCAGTTGATGCGCTAAATCAACCAGTTGATGCAGAACTAGCCCAAATGGCAGAGAACATGAACAGAGGTTGTCCTTTTCAGGTTGATGAAATAACGGTGTTGGTAAATGTTAGGGCATTGCCGAACAAAACCATTCAGTACAACTACAAATTGAATGATATCACAAAAGCAGAAATCAATTTAGATACGATAAAAAAATATGTTTTCCCTAGTCTTTTGAAAAACATAAAAGAAAATCCGGAAGCCAAATCATTACGAGATAAACAAGTTACCATCAAGTATAATTACAAAGATAAAAATGGAGAACACGTGACGGAATATCTGGTTACTCCCGACATGTACAAATAGAATAAAACAAAATAACTTATGATAAAAAGAATAGTTTTAGGAGTAGTAGTATTGACAGTAATGTCATCTTGTGTATCTAAAAAGATATACAATGATTTAGAAAACAAATACACCGATTTAAAGAAAGAGAATCGTTCGTTGTCGGATGAAGTGGATGAATTGCACAAAGCCAATGCCGAGTTTGATTCGGTTAACAAGTCCTTGATGGCAGAATTGTCAAAACTCAAAGCCGACAGAGACAAATTACAATCGGATTGTACCGCAACCGCCAATAATTTAAAGGCATTACAAGAATCATATGCAGCGTTAGAGAAAAACAGCAATGATGCTTTGGAAACCAACATGAATAAAAACCGAGAGTTGTTGGCACAATTGGAAGCCAAGGAAAAAGCTTTAGCGGCAGAGCAAGACCGTTTGAATAAATTGAGAGACGAATTGGCTTCAAGTACGCAACGTTTGAACGAATTGGAAAGTATGATTGCGGCTAAAGATGCTGCTATGAAAAAACTAAAAGACACCTTGTCAAAAGCGCTGAATGCCTTTGAGGGTAAAGGATTGACAGTGGAAATGAAAAACGGAAAAGTATATGTTTCGATGGAAAACAAATTGTTGTTTCAAACCGGAAGTTGGGCCGTTGGGTCAGAAGGAAGAAAAGCGGTAGTTGAAGTGGGTAAAGTATTGGCCCAAAACCCTGATATTACCGTGTTGATTGAAGGCCATACCGATAACGATAAAATCCTTGGCAACATTGGAGGCGGAATTGAAAGCAACTGGGATTTGTCGACTAAGAGAGCTACAGCGATTGTGAATATTTTAGGCGAAAACAGTGGCATTCAAAAGAAGAATTTAACGGCAGCAGGTCGAGGCGAATACGCTCCGATTATGACCAATGATACTCCGGAAGGCAAAGCCAAGAACAGAAGAATAGAAATTATTTTGACGCCAAAATTGGATGAGATATCCAAAATGTTGAACGAGTTTTAAAATATAGGCAAAAAGGTGCCGACAAACTAAGGTTCTAAGTTTTTTGCTTAGAACCTTTTTTGTTTCAAACGATTCCAAAAAATGTGTTAATCAGCTCAATAAACGATTCTAATATTTTACTTTTGCCCTGCGAAAAACAATACTAATGAACTACACTACTTTACCGAATACCGATATCAAAGTCAGCAAAGTCTGTTTAGGCACCATGACTTTTGGGGAACAAAACACCGAAAGCGATGCGCATGCCCAGTTGGATTATGTTACTGAGAAAGGGATTAATTTTATAGATACTGCCGAAATGTACCCCATTGCGGCGCGTCAAGCAACACTTGGGTTGACTGAAAAATATATTGGCACATGGTTGAAGAAAAGCGGCAAGCGAGAGGATTTGGTTATTGCCACTAAAATCGCCGGACCCAATCGCGGG
Source organism: Bacteroidota bacterium (assembly GCA_039804545.1). GTDB lineage: Bacteria > Bacteroidota > Bacteroidia > Flavobacteriales > Flavobacteriaceae > Flavobacterium. The sequence goes on from JBDLVY010000229.1 coordinate 5,723, forward strand.
ATGGAATATATTCGTCAACCTTTAAATTTTTCTAAGAAGAGTATCCATGAAGCGGTTGAATTGAGTTTAAAAAACCTGCAAACTGATTATATCGATTTGTATCAAATGCATTGGCCGGAGCGTGTGATGAACATGTTTGGGCAGCGCGGTATTTCAAAAGTGGATCCTGAGTGGCAAGACAATTTTTTTGAAGTATTGAGTGTTTATGACGGTTTAATCAAGGAAGGAAAAATCAAGCATATTGGGGTTTCTAATGAAAATCCGTATGGTGTAATGAAATTTTTAAGTGAGAGTGAGAAGCACAATTTGCCTAGAATTGCTACCATCCAAAATCCGTATTCCTTATTGAATCGTTTGTTTGAAGTAGGTTTGTCTGAGATTTGTTTGCGTGAGCATGTTGGCTTGATGGCGTATTCGCCATTGGCTTTCAGTTTTTTGACTGGTAAACATTTGAATAGCATTCAGCCTTCATCAAGATTAGGGTTGTTTCCTCAGTTTACCCGATATTCCAACGAGAATTGTCATAAAGCGACCAAACTGTACCAAGAATTGGCACAAGACAACGGATTGACTTTGACTCAAATGGCGTTGGCTTTTGTAAACCAACAAGGTTTTGTAATGTCGACGATTATTGGTGCTACTACAATGCAACAACTTCAGGAGAACATTGCGGCTTTTGAGGTGCAATTGTCTCCCGAAGTCATTACAGGGATTAACAAGATTCAAGCGGTATTTCCTGATCCTGCGCCTTAATGATTGTAATTATTCAACGGCTATTTGGTGACTTTCCACTTGGCCATCAATGTAAATTTTTAAGATATAAATTCCTTTAAGTAAACCATTGACTGAAAACGATGCTTTGTTGTTTTTAATTTCAATTTTTGATTTCGAGATTCCTAAAACATCGAACAATTCCCCTGAAATCAATGCTGTTTTCCCCGGTTGTTTTTCCTTATTCCTTAAATCAATATTGACAATGTCTTTTGAAGGGTTTGGAAAAACGGTATAAACCGATGCGCTTTGCTTTTCAAAAAGAGAAAGTTGTGTAATTTCAAAAGGGAGTTCAAACCATTCACTCCAACCACATGCATTTTTTGCTCTACAACTTACGCTGGTTTGTCCTGTACCCATTGGGCAAATTTCGCGGGAGTCAGCCGTTCCGTTGAGCATAATTAAATTGTTAGAAGTGGTCCACTCCCAATTGGCATTGTTGCTTATTTCTGTTGGGCTTAAGCCACTAAACACTGCTTTAATCTTATTACTGTTGTTCAGTTCAGGAATAGAGAAGCTGAAGTTGCCGGTAGGAGTTAAACAAAGACTTAGGTGAGTATTTGAGGTTGCGTATACGATATCACCAAATGTTGGCGATCCAACCCAAATGTTTTTGATTAGTGTTTGGCCATTTTGAAAAACAGCCGTTATGGTACCTTCCCCGTTTTCAATTCCTTTTACCACGATAGAATAATCGGTTTGGCTGATTAATTCTAAGTTAGAGCTGATTGACCAAGACGTCACTGCGCTGGGAACCGCACAAGAATTAGTAAAACTGTAGGGGCTATTTGTGTTTAAACAAATTTTATCCAAACCAACTAATACATTTGGTTCTACCGGGAAGTAAGGAGCTTGAGGTTGACCGGCTAATTCTTTAAGAAGCCAATCTACGCTTTCTTTTGTGAAAGAAGTGTGTTGTGTATTTTTGCTTAGGCCAAAATAGCTGTCAAAAGGGGTTTGTCTATTTGTTGGGCAAGTAAGATTTACATTCAAAGAATTTCCCCAGTTTTGATTAGGTTGTAAATGGCCTAGAGCTGAAAAAGAAGGGATGAAGGAGTGAATTGGATTGAATTCGTGCAAATACCATTCTGAACCCCCTAAAATTTGGCTGATGCTATGGATAAAATTGGTGATAGATAAATTGTTTAAGGACCAATTCGCTAATGGATAAGTTCCTGGAACAGGACTTGAATTTTGGGTTGGATTTGCAATTTCACTTTGGGCACCAAAATAGCCTCCAGGAACATTATCCATATTACCTCTTGGGTTATAATTTGGTGCTTTAGTGGTACGATCAGTGAATAGTTTTTTGAATCTTGCTATTTTTGTTTCCCCGCTACCACTTGCCGGAAGAAAATTAGCCTCTAAGGAAGCAATATGAATTCTAAAGGTAATTGAACCAATGGGTGAACTGATATTCACTCTTTGAAAACCCCTTAGGTTTAAGACCTTTTCATTGTCATTGGCAAAGGTATAAAAGGGTTCTCCGTTAGAGGTTTGGGTTTGTTTAGAACCCGAAAGCGATCCGTTAACCAAAGATATTTTTCTTAAGTTCATAGGCCAACCATTTGAGTTAACCAGACCGTTAGTGAATTGGTTGTTGTAGTGTTGTTGGAAAATTGAATTCCCACGGTTAATTGGCATTCCCTGTGAGGTTGTTTGAGCGTTCAAAAAGGTTTGATTTACCAGATTATAATTGGTCCCTTCTTTGTGGAATTCAATTAGTTGTTGTTGCGCCGCGGGTGAAGCCAACTCTTTTTCATAAAACGCTTTAGCTTCGTGACTGTTGTTTTTTACCAAGTTCAATAAGGCTTGATCTCCTAGTGGAATATTGGCACCAAGATGCGGACTGTCGATGCTTACCCATAAATAGGTATTGTGAGGAATGTTGTTTTTCTCCATATAAGCCAAGGCGTATCTTGAAATTTGGCCACCCATACTTGGGCCAATAACAGCGATATTGTTGGTGCTGCCGTTAGTGATTAACAATTGTTTGGTTTGAATTAACAATTTCACTAAGGCCATAGCATTGCTTTCTATATAATAGGCTCCGCCATCAATGGCAACGGTTTGTCCGTTTTGTAAATTGGTGGTGGTGTATTTTGGATGATTGACCATTATTACGTCATATCCTAATGCTCTGAGCTGAGGTAATAGTTTTATTTTTCGTAATGTGTTTTGATTGAAATATTCCATCAAATCAACCATTGCTATGTGTTTTTCAGCATCAAATACTCCATTCGTAGTATTTCTTGCGGCACAATCGGGGATGTTTTCACAGTCGCAATCTTCTATTTTGCGTTTGTCGCCCGGATCAAAACCATCAATGATGATGATAGGTTTTCTTATTTTTTTATCGGTATTGGTGTTGCCGTAAAATACCCTGTAGTCAATTTTTGCTTTGATGGTTGGGTCGCCGGCAACATATCCGGTAAAGGGGATATCAGCTTGCAATTGAAAATCTTGCTTGTAGGGATCAGAGGCAAAACAACTTGCTGCCATATCTCTGGAATTACTATCGACTAATTGAAAAAAGATTTTACCATAGGTTGTAAGCGTTGTATTGTCGGTATAAGTAATAGTAAACTTGCTTATTTTTTCACCGCTGGTAGTATAATTTACCGTGATGTTTTGATTCGTAAGTACTTGGGCGTTAATTAAAGTTCTATTTACCCCATCACCAAAATTGGCCACTAACGTTTTAATGGTTTTGGTTCCGTTCTTAAAGTATAAATCATTCCTGATTTTGTAAATCACAGAAGTGCCCGAGACATAGTCTTTTGTTGGTGCTATGATACTGGTATTTAGCATATAAAAAGGAACTTTACCACTTATTTGAACAAACTTATTTGTTGTAGTATTAAATGTTAGTCCGCCTTGACTGGGAGCATCTTCATTGTAGTTCAAAATATGATACTGCGTATTTAATATAGACAAATCCACTTGGTTTTCGGCGGTAGTTGTAGCAATTAAATTTTTGAAATTGGCAAGTGTGGTAAATTTTGTTCCATTACTGGCTCGATTCATTTCATCCAATGCTTGTTGAAAATAGTTAAAGTTTGCGGTATTGAAGTTAGTAGTCGTGTTGAAGTTATAAATATTAGCTATTTGAATAACTCTTTCGTAGATGATGCCGCTAGTTACACTAGTTTGGCTGATGTTTGTCAACTGCTGGTCTAAACTGATGTTTTCTCCGGCCGGAATGGTTTGTGAATTGGCTTCCAAAAATAGTAGAGAAGCCAGCAGAAAATAATAGAATTTTTTCATACTTTTGTTTTGATTAAAGGTGTTAATAATTAATTTTAATTGTTAGCATTGAATGCCTGTTACTGCAATAACAGGCATTTTTTTATGGGTATGTTTCGCTATAAAGAGTCGATTTATTGATGTCAAATCTTCCTAAAGTCACTTCAATTATATCATTAGGATTAGAGGAATTTTTCAGCCTACCACTAAAAGTTCCTGAGACTATTTTACTTTGTGATTGTTGACCGATTACTTGATATTTAGTAATTTTCAACTCTCCAGAATTTTCATAGGAACGATAATATTGATAGCTATTAGACTCATTGTTGTATATTCTACAATGCATATATGTATGATTGTAGCCGTCAATTTGCTCATTCCATTAGATAAATTAATTGTATAAGTCCCAATTATTCATTTAATTAATGGGTTCCTATACCACTAGCCACCCTTTTTTATGGGAAGACAGTATTGGGGAGTGTGGCTCCATTAAAATCAAATCGTCCGTTAGTTATTTCTATTACATCATTTGGGTCAGCAGAGTTTTTCACACTACAATTGAAGGTTCCTGAAATAAAAAAACTAACATTCGGAGTTATTTCATATCTCGTTATATTGATAGAGCCGGAGTTTTCATAAGAGCGGTAGTACTGATAACTATTTGTTGATTGATTGAATACCCTACAATATAAATAAGTATGATTAGGACCATCTATACTACTCATGCCGTTTGATTCATTAATAACATAGTTTCCAATACCAATCTGATGTAAATTCTGTATGTGAATAAGTAATTTAGCAGTTCTTTGGCTTTTATAATCCCTTACTTCAATTTCTGTATATTGATTGTTTCCTGTAGGATCACCATAAATAGAAACTGCATTGTCCGGCCCGGCCCAAGTCCCAGTTCCATCTCTTGGTATAAATATTCGACCATCTATCAAGCATCCAAAAGTATTCTCGCCTGTATGGGTTATGGGCGGTAATTGCGACTCCGGATTGTTGGAATCGTCTGAGCAGCCGGTTAAGAGCGCTACAAATAGTATTGTAATTAGATTTTTCATAATTTATAGATTAAAGGTTCGTTAACTTTTTATTCTTCTGAATTTGGCTTTTACCTTTTTAGAGGAAGACTGTGTTGGGCAGTGTAGCAACATTAAAATCAAATCTACCGTCTGTTATTTCTATTGTGTCTGTGGGAGAATTATACCTAGCGAATTTTCCTTTAAAAGTTCCAGACAAGATTCCACTATCTCTTTTGGTTACTTTTATTTCTCCTTGATTTTCAACGGAACCATAATAAGCATAGTTGTTTATTTCAGCATCCCAAATTTTAAAATGGATATGATCAATAGGAGCACTGTCAATATTTTGATTAAAATCACTTTGTTTGAGTGGGTAGGTGCCGACACCTTGATTTACCAAATCTTTAAAATGAATTACCATTTTAAAGCCTATATCACTTGCGCCATCAACTACAATTATTTCTCTCCAAGAGCCGATATCACTTCCTGTAAAAATCACACCATGTCCTTGAGGGCCAACATTAACACCTGTTGGGTCTCTGGGAATATAGACTTTACCCTTAATGGTTACCCCAAAAGTATTCTCGCCTGTTTGGGTGATGGGCGGTAATTGTGTTTCCGAATTGGTGTTGGAATCGTCTGAGCAGCCGGTTAATAGCGCTACAAATAGTATTGTAATTAGATTTTTCATTCTCAATTGTTTTTAAGGTTACTATTATTTATTGTTTGAAGCAAACCATTATTGGCTTGCGTATTCATTACCCAATCAAAATGGTTTTGATTGTTAAACATTAACGGAGCTTGGGTAAATTATCCTATCAACTTTTTAAAAAAGTTTACTGTAGGATCGCAAAAATTTGTAGTGGTATTTGTCCTAAAAAGGACGGAATTGAAATTTTATAATTCAAATATAACAGAAAAAAATTACAAACTATATAAGGTTTCTGTTTTTTTATTTCTTGACAAAGCCGAACTGTGGTAGCGTGCTCTGCCAAAGACAACAGAATTATTGTAATATTTAACGTATAAAATTATTCAAATGTATTTATATTTGTAGTAAATTTCTATTTAATAATGAATAATATTAAACCCAAAACGAATAAATTATGGAGATTGGCATCAAGATTAAGCGGTTAAGAGAACACAAAAGGCTTTCCCAAATGGAGCTTTCAACGGTTTTGGGCATATCACAAACCAAGCTCTGTCATATTGAAAGTAATGTAGACAAATCGATTGATTTTATACTGATGCATAAGATTTGTCGTTTTTTTGACGTGGGTTTTGATTACTTTTTGGAAGAGAAAAGGCCGCCAGAATTCCAAAGCCATAAGCCAAATGAGGTCACCTTTAGTACCGATAAGTTTGATAATTTCTCGGGAAGTATCATCGGGCAGATCAATGCTTTAATGCTTGACAATAACTTTAAAGAAAAACAAATTAAAGAGCTGCTGTCCAAAATAACCGAGCTCGAAAATAAAATAAGAATCACAAAGACTGTTTCTTAATAGTAAATTGACAGCAGTACTTTCTTTTCGGAGTTGTCCAGAATTTTTTCTATTCGCTTAAAGTATTTTTCACTCACCATCGGACAACCTAAACTATTACAAATTGGATCTGTTTGAGGTTCATAAGGCACTTGGCTATAATAATGCAATACGATAAACCGCTCAAAAGCCTTGTCATTGGTTTTGTCTAAACCAAATAGTTTATAAGCTTTCCCAAACTTCCCCACATAATGATGTCCGACAGCGTATTTGCCCAACGAAGTAGTATTGGAATTGGGAATATTGCTGAATTTCAATTGGTTTTCAAGACCGGTTTCCGAACCCGAACCATGGGCAACCAAACCCTGGTCTGTAATCTTATTTTCTTTTAAATTATAAATAAAAAATCTAGGCTGACCTGATTTGATTTTCATGTCGATAAAGAAAGCGATTTCACTATTGTATTCGCTTTTTTTTGTGATAAACGCCTTGAGGCTATCCACTTGCTTTTGCAGTCTTTGAGAAATAGTATTGTCTATTGCCATCGCAAGAGTATGGGTTTTTAAAGTCTTTTTTGTCACCAATTGATAACCGAAAAACAAAGCCGCCAGGGTAAAACAGCCTATGAATATTTTCTTCATACCCTTTTATTCTACTGCCAATTTAGTTTGAAATAATTTTCCGTTTTGGGTTTCTATGTTTACTAAATAGATGCCTTTAGCAATCCCCGAAATACCAATAGTATTAATTTCAGTTTCATTGAGCTTTTGAATATGGATTACTTTTCCGGTCAGATCGATTATTTTTAAAGAAGCTAGCGCAAGAGTAGCGCTGTTTTTCAGAAAAAAAGTAGCATTGGCCGGATTAGGATAAAGACTTAAGCCATTTTGACTGAAATTGTCCGTGGCTAATGAGGTGTCAATCAATTTATAAATCGTGCCTCCAACGGCTACATACAATTCACCGTCTTTGTCTTCCCCGAAAGTGGTGGTTGCGTAATTAGTTCCATTATAGTTCCAAGTGATACTTCCGTTTGTATTTACCCAACCAATTTCTCCAGAACAGTAATCGGCAAAAAAGTACTTGTTAGTAAAATTAGGATAAGCAGTACCAGTATAAAAATAACCTCCTGTTATAGAACAACGAATGGGAGAGCCATGAGCGTAAAATGTAACTGGAGCTTGAGTTGCACTATAGGCCGGACAGCCAGAATTAATGTAAGCCACATTTGCTTCGTAACAACGCCATCCGAAATTCAAACCGGTATTGGGAATCGGAGCGCTAACTTTGTTGATTTCTTCAAGAGCATCTTGACCCACATCAGCAATCCATAAATCGCCATTCAAACGGTTGAAAGAGAATTTCCAAGGATTTCGTAAACCAATGGCCCAAATTTCATCATTACCTGCTAGACCTACATAAGGATTGGTCGGAGGAATGCCATAAGGAGAAGCAGAATCTACATCGAGGCGCAGCATTTTGCCTAAATTCTGATTGATGTTTTGTGCTCTGTTTCCGGGATCGCCGCCACTGCCGCCATCACCCATTCCGATGTATAAATAACCGTCGGGCCCAAATTTAATAGTACCGCCATTATGATTGTTGTAAGGTTGCGCAACCGTTAGTAAAACAGTTCCGCTTGCTGCATCAGCCACATTGGGATCAGTTGAAACCGTGTAACG
>JBDLVY010000230.1:0-3053 GCA_039804545.1 Bacteroidota bacterium
AACAATTACCAACCTTGGTGCAAGCCATTTTTTAAAACCTCTTCATATCTTTCTTTATCAAACGAGTAAAAATTAGGTGCTTTATGTGCTACATTACTTTTCTTTTCGTCCAACTTGGTCAAAATACCAATTGAAGTTATTTTACGCAAAAAATTACGGCGATCTAATTTTCTTCCCAAAATAGTTTCGTATAACTTTTGTAATTCAGGAATCGTAAACTTTTCAGGTAATAAATTATACCCCACAGGAACTAGATTCAATTCCATTCGAAGGGTTTCAAGTGCTTTATCAAATATTTCTTTGTGATCTAAAATCAAATTGGGAATAGAATGACAATCAATCCATTCTACGATTTCATTATCCCCTTCTGGTTGCGGCACCGCTTGTAAAAAATCAACTAAAGCATAATAGCCTATGGTAACAAAACGTCCAAGGTACCACTCTGCTTCTTCTTTAGGTATTCCAAAAAAATGTAAGGTGTTTTCACTAAACTCTCTCGGGTTTCGATTCACTTTCCCAAAAACAGCAAACTGTCTGAGAAAAATTCCCTTCAAACCAGTTCTTCTTTGTAAGACATTTACCGCTCCTTCGTCAATACTTTCATCGACGCGAACAAACCCTCCAGGTAAAGCCCAATCCTCTGTGTATTTTGTTTTGATCAACAAAACTTTCAATTGGTTATCATGAAAACCAAAAATAACACAATCCGTAGATAAACCAGGTTGGTACTTTTCTTTGTTAGCTATAACCTCTTTTAACATGAATTCAATTTTAGTGTTGATGTGCTTTTGGGTACAACGAATATACTATATAAACTAAAACGGACAAAATTTATATCAGGTACTAAAGAGAAAGGGATGCTAAAAACAATTTTGCATCCCTTACTCAGATTATAAATGATTACTCTTTTGTTAATCCTAATTTTTAATTTACTTAACTAATTCAAAACCAGCTTTCAAACGAATATCTGCAGAGGAACTGCCAATCATCAAATCAAAATCACCTGATTCTGTATCCCATTCTAATTTCTCATTATAGAAAGATAATTTCTCTTTGTCAATTGTAAACTGAATGGTTTTAGTTTCCCCAGCATTCAAATAGATCTTTTGGAAATCTTTTAATTCGATAACGGGACGAACTACTGAGCCTACTTTATCTCTTAAATACAATTGCACTACCTCGTTTCCAGCAAATTTTCCGCTATTAGTTAACTGAAAACTTACTGCAATAGTTTCTGTGTCGTTGATTTTATTTTTTGACAACTTCAAATCGGAATAATTAAAAGTCGTATAACTTAATCCGTGACCAAAAGCATATTTAGGACTATTCTTCAAATCGGTATACGCTGTAACATAATTGAAAGCGGTCTCATTTGGGGCAGGTCTTCCTGTGTTAAAGTGATTGTAATAAATTGGTAATTGTCCTTCGTCTCTTGGAAATGTCATTGGCAATTTTCCCGAAGGGTTGTAATCTCCAAACAATACATCTGCAATGGCATTCCCTGCTTCTGTTCCTAACCACCATGTGTACAAGATAGTTTGAGCAGTATCTGCAGTTTGATTAAACACAAGTGGACGACCAGCGTTAATTAAAACTACTACTGGTTTCCCAGTCGCTTGAAGTGCTTGAACTAATTCTTCTTGTACTCCAGGAATATGTATGTTGCTTCGGCTTTTTGCTTCACCACTCATATTTCCTCTTTCTCCAATACTTACAATCACCACATCAGCTTGATTCGCTACAGCAATCGCTTCAGCAAATCCATCTTTATTGTTTCCTTCAATTTCGCAACCTTTTGCATATAATAACTGCGTATTTTTACCTACTTTATTTTGTACTCCTTCCCATTGCGAAACAACCTCTTTAGTATAATCCAACTCCGGTAACTCAACTGCCCAAAATCCCATATTCTCTTTATGCTCTTTTACCAAAGGACCAATAAAAGCAATCTTTTTCAAGTCTTTTGACAAAGGTAAAAGCTGTTTTTCGTTTTTAAGAAGAACAACGCTTTTGGCAGCCATATCACGTGCGATTTTTCGGTGTAATGGATTATTTAATTCTTTGGCTTCACGCTTCGGATTGGAATACTTATAAGGATCTTCAAATAATCCCAACTCAAATTTTTTACGAAGAATACGTTTCACTGCATCATCAATTAAAGCTACATCAACTTTACCTTCTTCAACTAATTGTGCCAAATTATAACGATAGGCATTGCTTTCCATATCCATGTCGCTACCTGCTGTTATAGCCAATTGAGCTGCCTCTTTATTATCTTTTACATTACCGTGATTCACCATTTCTCCAATAGAACCCCAGTCAGACACTACAAATCCTTGGAAATTCCATTTCCCTTTAAGTATATCTCTTTGCAAAAATTTATTCCCTGTGGCTGGCACACCATTTAAGTCGTTAAACGAATTCATAAAGGTAGCGGCACCAGCATCCAAAGCAGCTTTAAAAGGAGGTAAATAGGTTTCCCAAAGCATACGATCACTCATGTCCACCGAATTATAATCACGTCCACCAACCGCAGCACCATAGGCTGCAAAGTGTTTGACACAAGCCATTACCGAATTAATATCGCCTAAGTTTCCTTGAAAGCCTTTTACTCTAGCATACGCAATTTTAGATCCTAGATAGGTATCCTCACCAGCACCTTCCATTACACGTCCCCATCTTGGATCACGAGAAATATCAACCATAGGTGCAAAAGTCCAGTGAATACCACTAGCCGAAGCTTCAACAGCTGCAATTCGCGCACCCAACTCAATAGCTTCTAAATCCCAACTTGCCGCTTCGGCTAAAGGAATTGGAAACGTAGTTTTGTATCCATGTATTACGTCTTGACCAAACAACAATGGAATTTTCAATCGCGATTGCATGGCTAATTCTTGATATTGACGGGTATATTTTGTTCCAATCACATTTAGCATCGATCCAATCAAACCGCCTTTAATTTCGGCTTCTTTATTTGGGTTTATTGTGATGGGACCTGTTGCTTGATTGTTCCCAGTGTATTGATTTAATTGACCTATTTTTTCTTCCAAAGT
>JBDLVY010000231.1:0-12046 GCA_039804545.1 Bacteroidota bacterium
CGTCAAAACCAACAATAATATCACCGATAATCTTGGTCAATGATTGAACGTTTTCCCGAATTGCATTTTCAAGAACATCTTTATTTTCACCACGAGCCGTAAGCCTCAAACGCACTCTTCCCGGACTGGGCAAATAGGCTAACTTGAGGAATTCTGGCAGGTTGTTTTCCCAATATTCTATGCGTTCAGCGACTATACTTTCGCCTTGCCCATAGGTTAAAATGGTTTGGTGAACGATATAAGGTCTTTTGAATTCTGCTACGATTTTCGGAATCAATTGTTCATTGACTATGCCTTTCATCTCATACGGAACACCGGGCATAGAAACAAAAACGGTTTTGCCTTTTTGCATCCACATTCCGGCTGCTGTACCGTAATTATTCATTAAGACATGGGCTTTAGAAGGCAATAAGGCTTGGTCTTTATTGATTTGTGTTGGGTTGAAACTCAGCTTGGCAAACAACGCTACTATATGGTCTTCGACTGCTTGGTTTCTAACAAAAACATCTTCGAAATACTCACAGAATGTCAGTTTGGTAATATCGTCTTTTGTTGGTCCTAAACCACCGGTTATGATGACCAAGTCGACTTTGTCCTGTAACGTTGCGAAAGTGTCTAAAATATGCTGTTTGTCATCAGAAATGGAAAGCATTTCGTGGGTTTGGACGCCAATTCTATCCAAAGCTTTGGCGATGTAGCCCGAATTGGTATCGACAATTTGCCCGATGAGTATTTCGTCTCCGATGGTGACTATGGTTGCTTGCATGCTTGAAGGTTGTGAGGTTGTGAGGTCGTGAGGTGCTAAGGTACTGAGTTTTATTCAGCTTACAAAGAGACCAATAAATTACTATTTAGCCCCGATTGAAGTGGTATCCTCACTGAAAGTGAGATATAACGAAAAGCGGGAATTACCATTACCGATAATTCCCGAACCCTTCGCTTCTAATTTTTATACTTCGAAATCCTTTTTGATTTCTTTGATTGCTTTTTCTACTTGACTTTGAATGCTGGCAAAAGTATCGTCAATTTCTTTGCGTTTGCCTTCTCTTTTGGTCCATGCTTCTACTTGAAGAATTTCTTCGAAAGCCACAGTCATTCCCAATAAATCAAGCGTTGGTTTTATCTTGTGTGCAAAGGCATAGGCCAATTTATGGTCTTTTTCTTTGATTCCCAATTCAATTTGCATCATGTCTTCGGGAACTTCGGTAACGAACAAAGTGATAATTTGCATTACAAATTCGGGATCGTTGTCTGAAAGTGCGTAAACTTTCGCTAGGTTGTAGTTTATAGCCATTATTTTATGTGTAATCTTAGTAGTTTTTTATCTTCTATATATCCTTCAAGGATGTCGTTTGGAGTCACTTTGGCCACGCCTTCCGGAGTTCCTGTAAAAATAATATCTCCTTTTTTCAGCGTAAAATACTGTGAAACATAAGAGATGATTTCGTCAATCTTCCACAACATGTGGCTTGTATTTCCTTTTTGAACGGTTTTACCGTTGTTTGTTAACTCAAAAGTAATATTTTCCACCGAATTAAAATTATTTATCGGCAGAAAGTCACCAATTATCGCTGAACCGTCAAAAGCTTTAGATTTCTCCCACGGCAAACCTTTCTCTTTCAGTTTGTTCTGCAAGTCTCTGGCTGTAAAATCTATTCCTAATCCAATCTCATCATAATACTTGTGGGCAAACTTAGTATCGATATATTTTCCCATTTTGTTGATTTTGACAATCACTTCAATTTCGTGGTGGATATCATTACTAAATTCGGGAATAACAAACGGTGCCTTATCCGGCAAAACTGCCGAATCGGGTTTCATAAAAATTACCGGTTCATCCGGACGCTCATTGTTGAGCTCGGCTATGTGGTTAGCATAATTTCTTCCGATACAGATGATTTTCATATGTTGGGTGTTTGATGTTGGGTGTTTGATGTTGGGATAACAATTCCTCCATCATCAAGCAACAAACCTCTAGCTTTTTGTGTTCAACTTTCTTAACTTAATTCCGGTCAAGACCTTCTTGGTGTATAATGGAAATTCTGCGTTTTGTATCCAACCGAAATAACCCGGTTCTTTGTCTAAAACCTCATCAACCAAAGCGCCTTTGTGTTTGCCAAAAGTAAAAATCTCTTGTCCTTCTGCATTCAACGCAATAAAGCCTGCAAAATCGACTGACTTTTTACGAGTTGTATATTCAGATAGCGTTTTCATATCGTTCTCCAAATCTTGGTAACGGTCTAATTGTGCTTTGAGAATTTCATACGTTGCCATGGTATCTGCTTCTGCACTATGCGCATTTTCGAGGTTTCCATTGCAATAAAATTTAAACGCGGCGCTCAGCGTTCTTTCTTCTTTTTTGTGGAAAATAGTCTGCACGTCAACTGACACTCGGTTTTTCATGTCAAAATCGACTTCAGCGCGCAACAATTCTTCCGCCAACAACGGAATGTCAAATCGGTCCGAATTGAATCCGGCCAAATCTGAGTCTTTAATCATATTGTGTACTTGAGTGGCCAGTTCTTTGAAAGTGGGCTCATGGGCTACTTTTTCGTTGGAAATACCATGTACAGCAGTGGCTTGTGGTGGAATTGGAATCGTGGGATTCACCAACCAAGTTTTGCTCTCTTTGTTCCCGTTAGGATAAACTTTGAAAATTGAAATTTCTACGATTCTGTCTTTGGCCACATCAATTCCGGTGGTTTCAAGATCGAAGAAGCAAATAGGTCTGTTGAGTTTTAATTCCATTCTGAAAAGTTAAGTCACAAATATAAAATTTTGAGGTTAACGTTTATTGCTATTTTAATAAAGATTTATGATTTAATTTTTTTTAAAAACTTTCGAAAGGGAAAAGGGTTGATTTATAATTGTTTGAATTTATAACTTTTTTGGTGCCTCAAATTTATTAATCAGTAAATCCATCTTTTTATGCAAGTCTTCAAAGAAATGATTGGGTGCTTTGATGATAATTTCAAATCCGTCATTCTGTAAATCCATTTTAGCTACAATTGGCGATTTGTCGTTTTGGGTGTCCTGAAAGAGATAATCTATGGAAATCTCGAGCGCATCGGCCAGTTTTTTGATATACTCGTGCTTGATGCTTTTGCCTTGTTCCCAATTGCCAATAGTGACTTGGCTGACACCAACAGCATAAGCCAATGCTTCTTGGGAAATCTTTTTTTGCTCTCTGAGGGTTCTAATTTTGGTTCCTGTGGTCATAGTTAAGTGAGTTAGCGTTAAAAGTGTTTTGAGAAAGTCAATGCCTTATTCAACAAACTAATAACGTGATATTTAAGATTTTATTATGTAATCTCTGTTGTAATTTTAATAATAAAACTTTTAATAATTAGCCATTCTCTTTTGAAGATTATCAGGTTTCTTTTAGGATTTTGAAATCACTATCCACAACTTTACTCTTTAATTTAAAACCAAAGAAATATGGAAAACTTTACGTAATCTCTAAAACAACTTTCATTATGAAAACATTTGAAATCCGTAAAGTAAATTTCCAAATGAAATCGGCCTTACTTGTCTTTTTGGCCATGCCGATTATGTCTAATGCACAATCAGACCTCACTGCTATAGTCAGAGGCAGTGAAATTTTAGTAGGTGGTTTAATTACCATTTTCACTTCTTCCAAAACCAATCCGAACAGCACCGTTGTAGAAAGTGTTTGCATCAAAAACAAAATGGCCGACAAAGTAACTTTAATCATTAAGCGGCAAACAGATGAAGGTGACGAAATCAAAAAAGAATTGGTCATCCAAAAAGACAGTAAAGAATGTTTTTATGACTTGCCCAAAGGCGTTTACAGTTACGAAATACTTTTGTCCAATGAAGAAATCTATAAAAAAGGGGAATACCGAATTAAAGACAAAATGGCCATCACTTTGAGAGATGATAATAAAGACGAACCTAAGGAAGATGAATCCAAAGAAGTAGCCAAAGATGAAGAAACAAAAACCCCAACGGATTAGTTGGGGTTTTCTATTTTTAGTATTCTCTGTTTACATCAAAGGCTTCAAGGTAATCGGCTACTCGTTTGACAAAACTTCCGCCAAGCGCGCCATCTACAACCCTGTGGTCATAACTGTGCGACAAGAACATTTTTTGTCTGATGCCGATAAAATCACCTTCCGGAGTTTCAATTACTGCAGGCACTTTTCTAATCGCGCCCAAAGCTAAGATGCCCACTTGCGGTTGGTTGATAATTGGTGTTCCGAATACTGAACCAAAAGTACCCACATTCGTTACCGTATAGGTTCCGCCTTGGGTATCATCCGGTTTTAGTTTTCCGGCTTTGGCGCGGTTTCCTAAATCGTTTACCGCTTTGGCCATTCCAACTAAATTCAATTGGTCTGCATTTTTAATTACCGGAACAATTAAGTTGCCGTTTGGTAATGCAGCGGCCATTCCCAAGTTGATATTTTTTCTTTTGATAATAAAATCACCATCGACAGAAATATTCATGCCCGGGAAATCTTTCAAGGCTTTCGCTACAGCTTCCATAAAGATTGGGGTGAATGTCAATTTTTCTCCTTCTCTTTTCTCGAAAGCGGTTTTAATACGGTCTCTCCATTTTACAATATTGGTCACATCGACTTCAATAAATGATTGTACGTGCGCCGAAGTTTGTACCGAAGCCACCATATAACCCGAAATCAACTTGCGCATTCTGTCCATTTCCACAATCTCGTCACCGCCGTTTACAGAAACCGGTTGGGCGCTTGGTGTTGGCTGTTGGGTGTTGGCTGTTGGTTGAGTTGGAACTTGTTTTTGACTGCCGGCATCTGACTTCCGACTTCCAACATAATTTAAAATATCTTCTTTAGTCACGCGTCCGTCTTTACCTGAACCGGACATGTTTTCCAATTCGGCCAATGAAATACCTTCCGCTGTAGCAATGTTTTTTACTAATGGCGAAAAGAATTTATCCGACGATTTAAAATCAGCCGGAGCAGCAATAGCAGCGGCAACTTCAATAGTTTTAGCCACTTCAGCAATCGGAGCTACAACTTCTTGAGTAACCGGTGCAGCAGAAACGCTTCCTCCTTCGGTTTCAATAATAGCGATGGTTTGACCAACTTTTACCACATCATTGACTTGGAATAAAATCTCAGCCAAAACACCAGAAACTTCACTTGGCACTTCGCTGTCTACTTTATCAGTAGCGATTTCCAAAACGGCTTCATCGGCGTCGATTTTTTCGCCTACATTTTTTAACCAATTGGTAATGGTTGCTTCTGCAACACTTTCTCCCATTTTGGGCAATTTCAATTCAAACTTTGCCATATTGATAATCTAAAGTTGTATTTTGTTGTTTCGATTGCAAAATTAATAAAAGAATTCAGGATTTGACTTCAATTCTATAATTTTTTACACCATATAGAACTTCTAAAACACTAATAAATTCTATACTCTTCGTAAATTGTACTTCGTACTGCTTATATTACAATCACTTCGCCTCTATCGTTACTACTATTGCTTCCGATAATGAAATCACTTTCAATAGGTAATAATTTAAAAGTAAACGACTTGTTCTTGTTCTCTTCCAAAAAAGCAATAGCATTTTTAAAACCGGTATAATTGGTATCTAAAATAACCTCAGCATGCTTAGCTTTCGAAATCGATTGCGAAATTACTATTTTCCCGTTTTCTATAAGCGTTCTTTCTACACTTTTTTGCAGTTTGAGGGCTAATTTTTCTTTTAATGCTTCATTATCAGAAACTAAAATGTATTGATTGGGTTTTACTTTTGGCTTTGCCTTACCTTTAAATACTTTCACTATCGAAAAATAGAACGCACCAAATCGCGCCATCAGATTGAAAAACAACGAGCGTTTGAAATGTTTCTGATAAAAGAAATTCATAAACTCTCTGAAATGCTTCATATAGGTTGCATCTTTAACGGTGCTTTCTCCTTTGTAATGAATGACCGTAGTTTCGTGAAAATAATAGTTCTGTTTTTGCAACAACAAAGCACGATAAGACAAATCGATATCATCGGCATACATGAAACAGTTTTCGTCGAAACCTTCTAGTTTGTTGTACAATTCTCGCTTCATCACCATAAATGCACCCACCAAAATATCTACCTTTCCAGATTGGTTTTCGGTTAAATCTTGGGCGTAATATTTATTGAATAGCGATGACTTGGGGAAAACTTTATAAAAACCGAATATCTTAGTAAAAGCTACCCAAGGTGTGGGAATACCGCGTTTGCTTTCGGGCAAAAAGTTTCCTGTACCATCGATGAGTTTGCAGCCGATTATTCCGAGTTGGGAGTTGGGAGTTGGGAGTTGCGAATTCAGTATTTTTTCAAAAGTATCTTCCGCGACAACCGTGTCCGGATTTAAGATACAAATGTATTCTCCTTGGGCATGGCTAACCGCAATGTTATTGCCTTTTGGGAAACCTGAATTTTCTTTGTTTTCGATGAGTTTTATATTGGGGAAACGCTGCTTCATCATGGCGCAACTGTCATCGGATGAATGGTTGTCAATCACGATAATTTCGGCATCCAAGTTTTGAATGGCTTGTTGCACACTCAAAACGCACTGCTCTAAAAAGTAGCGCACATTATAATTAAGGATGATGACCGATAGTTGCATTGGGCAAATATAATTTGAAAATTTGGAAATTTGAAGATTTGAAAATGATGGTTGGCTTAAAGATTTTGATTGCTGTTTAAATAGTTTACTTTTGTACAATGCTAATTTTCAAATTAGCACATTTTCAAATTTTCAAATCACTCCATGAATTACCTTTCTGTAGAAAATATATCGAAGTCTTTTGGCGAAAGAACCTTGTTTGCTAATCTTTCTTTTGGCATCAACAAAGACCAAAAAATTGCCTTCATTGCCAAAAATGGTTCGGGGAAAACCCAAATCATGAGAATGATTAATGGCGATGACGAACCCGATACCGGCCAAATCATCATCAGAAAAGGAATCAAAATGGCTTTCCTTTCCCAAAACAATATGCTTCAGGAAGAATTGACCATTGAAGAAAGTGTTTTTGCTTCTGATAATGAAATTCTACACGTCATTGAGCGTTATGAAAAAGCGCTGGAAAATCCGGAAGACGAGGAAAAATACCAATTGGCTTTCGACGAAATGGACCGCCACAACGCTTGGGATTTTGAAACACAATTCAAGCAAATTTTATCCAAATTAAAGTTAGACGATTTAAAACTCAAAGTGAAATCACTTTCGGGTGGACAAAAGAAACGTTTGTCTTTGGCCATTATTCTAATCAATCGTCCGGATTTACTAATTTTAGATGAACCAACGAATCACTTGGATTTAGAAATGATTGAATGGCTCGAAAGTTATTTCGCCAAAGAAAACATCACCTTGTTTATGGTAACGCACGACCGTTTCTTCTTGGAGCGCGTTTGTAACGAAATCATTGAACTTGACAATGGAAAATTGTACCAATACAAGGGCAATTACTCTTATTATTTGCAGAAAAAAGAAGAGCGAATCGCCATGGAAAATTCTACCATTGACAAAGCGCAAAATCTTTTCACCAAAGAATTGGCCTGGATGCGTCGCCAACCCAAAGCAAGAACGACCAAATCCAAATCGCGCCAAGATGATTTCTACAAAATCAAAGAAGTGGCAGAAAGCCGCAGAAAAGAAAATGTGGTGGAACTTGAAATCAATATGGAACGCATGGGCAGTAAGATTATTGAGCTGCACAAATTGTATAAAAAATTCAAGGATAAAGTCATTTTAGACAATTTTACTTATGATTTCCAACGCGGAGAACGCATTGGAATTATTGGGAAAAATGGAACCGGAAAATCGACTTTCCTTAATATCTTAACCAAAACTATGGTACCCGATGCCGGAAAAGTAGTGATTGGCGACACCATTAAAGTAGGCTATTATACCCAAAGTGGCATCAACCCAAAACCGGGACAAAAAGTCATCGACATCATCAAAGAATATGGCGAATATATTCCGCTGACGAAAGGTAAAATCATTTCGGCTTCGCAATTGTTGGAGCGCTTTTTATTTGATGCCAAAAAACAATACGACTTTGTAGAAAAACTAAGCGGTGGCGAATTGAAACGATTGTATTTGTGTACGGTACTAATTCAGAATCCGAACTTTTTGATTCTCGATGAGCCCACGAATGACTTGGATATTGTGACTTTGAACGTACTGGAAAGTTTCTTGTTGGATTATCCCGGTTGTTTATTAGTGGTTTCTCACGACCGTTATTTTATGGATAAAATTGTGGACCATTTATTTATTTTTAGAGGCGAAGGACAAATTGAAGATTTCCCGGGGAATTATTCTGATTTTAGGGCTTATGAAGATTCGGCTGAACCCAAAAATCTATCGAATGTTTCCACCGAAAAAACGAATTGGAAACAAAACAATCCAACGACTTCGGGTCTGAATTTCAACGAACAAAAAGAATTCAACAAAATTGAGCGTGAAATCAAAGATTTAGAATACGAGAAAAAGCAAATTGAAAACCAATTCGCAGAAGGCAAAGTCGCCGATGCTGACATCACAAAGAAAGCCAACGAATTAGAAGTAATCATTAAAAAACTAGAAGCTAAAGAAGAACGTTGGTTTGAGCTTTCTTCTAAAATGGAATAAAAATAGTGGTCAGTTGGCAGTGGTCAGTCATCAGTTCTGAACACTGAAAACTGAACACTGAACACTTTAATATGTTACAGCAAATAAAGTCATATTTAAACTTCCTTTTCCATTCGAAAAACGAACACGGAGTACATTCCCCTTTTGTGTTTAATTTGGTGACCAAATGTTTTTATGACAAGAAACAATATCCCGAATATTCGATTTTAAAGAAGTATAGAAAATCGCTTTTAGAAAACAAAAACACCATTGAAGTAACCGATTTTGGTGCCGGTTCCAGGGTTTTCAAAAGCAACACCCGAGCGATAAATCAAATTGCCAAAACCGCCGGGATTACTCCAAAACGAGCCGAACTACTTTTTAGAATCACGAATTACTTCCAACCAAAAAACATCTTGGAAATCGGAACTTCATTAGGCTTAGCGACTTCTGCTTTGGCCGAAGGCACCCGAGCCGAAGGCGAATTGAGCGAAGCTAATCCTAAAGCAAAAATTACGACATTGGAAGGTTGTGAGAATACGATTTGTTTGGCAAAAGAAATGTTTCAAGTTTCAAGTTTCAAGTTGGCCTCTAATCAAATTGAGTTTGTTACTACAGAATTTACAACCTATTTAAACTACTTTAAACCTGGAACCATAAACTTGAAAACCCAAATCTTCGATTTGGTTTACTTCGACGGAAATCATTCCAAACAGGCAACTTTAAACTATTTCGAATTACTATTACCCACAATCAACAACGAAACCGTTTGGATTTTCGACGATATTCATTGGAGTCAAGATATGGAAGAAGCTTGGAAAACCATCAAAAACCATCCGAAAGTAACCGTAACGATTGACACTTTTCAATGGGGAATGGTGTTCTTTAGAAGCGAACAAGAAAAAGAGCATTTTACCATTCGAACCTAAAAAAAAATGGCGACCATTGCTGATCACCATTTTCCGAATTAACAAACCAATTCAAAAAATTATTCCTTTGCTTCTTCATTTTCTCTAGCCTTTGCACCAATTCTATTCATTTTGAACATCGGTGCAAACTTAAATTTAATCGAAGCTATTTTAGTGTTGTCCTCAGAAGACAAACCTTCTTTTTCAACCGTATTTTTTCTACTGTCTAATGCTTCATAAATCAATTTTACTTCGTCATAATCTTCTCTGGTAAAATTTTCTTTATTGTTTTTATAAGCATCAAAGAACGTTTGGTAAGTATCTAAGATATTGTCTTTATTCACCCAACTGAAATTCATATCATCTCCTAATTTACCAGCACCAAAAAAGGTATCCCTAAGTGTTTGGTTCGGATTTAATTTTACCGGAACTTTAATCGCTTCAACCGAAGTTCTGACAACAAAATACCTAGCATTAACCGAATCCAATCTGGCTTGATTGCGCGGTTTTAAATCTTCTCCCAACAAAGCGATGGCCTCATTAGAAGCTGCAGTTCTGTTTTCATAATCAACAACAATTCGGTCCCAATTAGCCTCAGCATCTTCAGCTTTAACATTTTCAAGTGAATCAATATAGCTTTCTAAAGAAGTAATTTTTTCGTCAGCTGCAGTTTCTGCTTCTTTGTCTTTACAAGAGACAAAACTCACTAATGCAGTAAAAAATACTCCATATCTAATTATTTTGTTTTTCATCATTCTTAAGTTTTAATGTTAAGGCAAAACTAGCCCTATCAATCCTCTAACTCTTTATACAATTATCACTAATAGTTGTATAATTCATTGATTTAAATTTGCAATGCACTTTGTAACATTATCGCTATATTTACTACTTATTTGACAAATTCAATTCACAGCAAGCAATGGCCAATCCATTAATCAATATAAAAGACCTAAAACGCGATTTCCAATTGGGAAGTGAAACCATCTACGTTTTAAAAGGCATCGATTTACAAATCAACAAAGGCGAATATGTGGCTTTGATGGGACCATCAGGTTCGGGAAAATCTACGCTAATGAATCTTTTAGGTTGCTTAGACACGCCAACTTCGGGAACTTACATCTTAAACGGAAAAGATGTCAGCCAAATGCATGACGACGACTTAGCCGAAATTAGAAATAAAGAAATCGGATTCGTATTCCAAACCTTCAATCTTTTGCCTAGAACTACAGCACTCGATAACGTAGCTTTGCCAATGATATACGCCGGTTATTCAAAATCTGAGAGAAATACGCGCGCCACTGAAGTGTTGACCCAAGTCAATTTGGCTGACAGAATGGACCACCAACCCAACCAACTTTCGGGCGGACAACGCCAACGTGTAGCCATTGCACGTGCATTGGTCAACAAACCTTCCATCATTTTAGCCGATGAACCAACCGGAAATCTCGACAGTAAAACCTCGGTCGAAATCATGAACTTGTTCAATGACATCCACAAAAACGGCAACACGGTAATTTTAGTAACCCACGAAGAAGACATCGCCAAATACGCCCACAGAATCATTCGTTTGCGTGACGGCATCATCGAAAGTGATACGCCTAATGTAGACCATCTATAAAGCGAGGAGCGAACGGCTCGGGCTTTATCAGCCATCCATGTTCCTGCTTTTCGTTTTACTTCGTGCCACTACAATCAGGGCTAATTAGTAATCTATTGGCATCCTTGTCAACAATGCAAAAACTTAGTACCTTAGCCACTCAGAAACTCAGCAACTCATGAAGGTATACACCAAAACCGGCGACACCGGAACGACCGCACTTTTTGGCGGCACTCGTGTCCCAAAACACCATATCCGTATTGAAAGTTACGGCACCGTTGACGAACTCAACTCTCATATCGGTTTAATTCGAGACCAAGACATCAATGTTTTGTATAAAAATGTTTTGATTGAAGTCCAAGACCGCTTATTCACCGTTGGCGCCATTTTGGCCACGCCACCCGAAAAAGAAACCCTCAAAAACGGACAACCTCGACTAAACATCAACCGCATTTCTGAACAAGACATCGATTTTTTAGAAAACGAAATTGACCTCATGGATGCCACTTTACCCCAAATGACACACTTTGTCTTGCCCGGAGGTCATACTACTGTGTCATATTGTCACATTGCGCGCTGTGTGTGCCGTAGAGCTGAGCGTTTGGCTACGCATTTACATGAATTCGAACCCACAGATGAGCAGGTAATTAAGTACCTAAACCGACTTTCTGACTACCTTTTTGTCTTGGCACGGAAGTTGTCCCTCGACCTGCAAGCGGATGAAGTAAAATGGATTCCGAGGAAATAGTGTTCAGTAATCCGTAAAAAGTATTCAGAAAGCTAGCGCTCTTTTTAAAGAGGTCAACTGAACACTAAATCAAGACGTTCTTAAACTTACTTAAAAATAAATCAAAAAAAACTTGACTTTTTCAGTATAAAATTTATTTTTGCATAAACTAAAATCGACAGAAGATGTATTGGACATTAGAATTGGCATCCTATTT
>JBDLVY010000232.1:0-3702 GCA_039804545.1 Bacteroidota bacterium
GAATCTTTATTGGCCCCATGTCTCGGATCCGAACTATTATTAGCTGGAATTCCCATTCCGATGCTCTCCACTAATTCTTGTACATTGTTATTCCAAAGTGCCGAAACCGTTGGGTTTTCTACCGATGTCATCAAAACGTGACGCAAATTATCATTGGTTAAAAAGGCTTTTTGTTGATCGGATAAATCGTGAGCTTTAGCCCCACTTTCTGGAAATGGTTTGCCATTATACGTTCCGCCAAAGTAACCTCCTGCTTGCGCCGGAACCGATTGATGGCGGCTGTACAACATCAATCCAGCAATTTGCTCTACGGACATTTGGCTAGCCAAATCTTTAGCGCGTTCGGCAACCGGTAATCTCCAATCTTCGTAACGATCTAATTTTCCGTTTTTATTTAAATCTTTGAAGGCTAACCCATCAACCGTTAGGATTTTCACACCTGATTTTGGCGAATAGCCTAAAGTTTGCCCTCCTTTATTTTCAATACGATTAAAACTCCCTTTAGGTGTTTCTGACCATTTTTGTTGTGCTTCCATCTGTGTTGCAAGAAGAAGAAGAACTGAAGAAACTAATGCGGTGTGGTTTTTCATTTTAGGTGGTTTTTTGGTTGGTGAGTTATAATACGCAAGTTACAAATTATATCGAGCTCCTAAGGTCCAATTGAATTTTCCGTCGGAAATCGTTTTATTTACAAATCCTCTTAGATCTATGTTTTTATTCATCTTATAGGTAATGGTTTCTGATATACCGAAGGCATTGTCGATATCCAAAGCATATAGTTGAGTTAAAAAACTAAAATCACCTTTTGTTACAGTAGTATTAAAGGCTAAAAAATTAACTTCAAAATCCAAATTTTTACCTTTTCCGTGTAAATAAAATGTACCTATTATTATGTCTTTGGTTAAAGGATAAGAAGCGATAAACTCTTGAGCAAAGAATGAATCTACCTGATAATCATCACTAATTTGAAGTGCCGGCAAATGGATTCCAATAGACGCTTTTAACTTCTTATCAAGAAACTTATATCGCGACATAAATACTACTGCTCTAGGAGTAAAATTACTCATCCTCACCGTTGACAATAAATGGAACGAAAGTCGTTTGCTGTCAGTTGTACCGGCATTAACAATAATGTGCGGATCTTCTGAAGTAAAAGCGGGAATAAAAGAGAATCCGCCTGTACTAGCTTCAAAACTAGCGTATTGTGCTTGTGCCAATGTGATACAAAAAAAGGTTAAAACGGTTAAATATCTATGTTTCATAAAGAAAATTAATCCTATTGGGTTAGTTTACAAATGACAAATATAAATTATTGCGTCAATAATACACAATGAAAAATCATTTATTTTATACCAATCCTTTTTGAACCTCTATTTTATTCTAAATTCACCTCCATTGTTACATACTGCAACCCATTTTTGATATAGGGATACCCGTTAGGTTGCATCCCAAATTTTAGGTAATAACTTTGTTTTTCAACACGAGCGCTACAAGAAATGGTATGTATCCCGAGTTGTTGCAGGTGATTAAAACTGTAGTGCAGCAATTGGGTGCCATAGCCTTTGTTTTGAAAATCAGGAAGTGTGGCAAATTTTCTAAAAACCGCATGTTGATTCACCTCAATAAAAAGTGAAATACACGAAACCCATTGCTCTTCTATAAAAATTCCGAAATGAATTCCGCGATCGTCGTTTGGTGTACGCACAAAGTCAAGGTCTTTATCTGGCCAAAGTACTTTTTGGCGTAATAATAACACCGCATCAATAGGAATTTCTTGTATCATAAATCAAAATATGGAATTCAAACTTAACCAAAAAAGCGGATTCGTAATGTCCGATTGTAAAAAAGTAGTACATTTATATTTCATTAAATAGCATTTCTACTATGAAAATATACTATGTCCTGTCCCTGTTTTTAGGGTTCTCGAGTTTTGTTTTGGCTCAGAAAACAGATAAAATCACAGCTAATTTAGAAGCAAAAAAAGAAGTATATAGTTCAATAGCTCAACAAATTTGGGGCTTTGCCGAAATGGGCTACCAAGAAGAAAAAAGCGCCACATTGTTACAAGAAACTTTAAGCACCGAAGGATTTAAAGTTACTAAAGGCGTAGCAGGAATTCCTACTGCTTTTATTGCCGAATATGGCGAAGGATTACCGGTAATTGCTATTTTAGGAGAATACGATGCTTTGCCTGGCTTATCACAAGAAGCAGTTGCAGAGAAAAAGTCGGCTGGAAAAGCCGCAGGACACGCTTGTGGCCATCATTTGTTTGGCACTGCTTCTGCCGCTGCAGCGATTGAGGTAAAAAACTGGTTGAAAACCAACAAGAAAATAGGAACCATCCGTTTTTATGGCTGCCCTGCCGAGGAAGGTGGATCGGGAAAAGTATACTTAGTACGCGAAGGATTATTTAAAGACGTTGATATTGCATTACATTGGCATCCCTCCGACGCAAATGATGCCAATCCGGGATCGGCTTTGGCCAACAAATCAGCAAAGTTTCGTTTTCATGGTGTCGCTTCTCATGCAGGAATGGCTCCCGAAAAAGGACGTTCTGCCTTAGACGGCGTTGAGGCAATGAATATGATGGTGAATATGATGCGCGAACACATCCCTTCGGACACCCGAATTCATTATGTAATTACCAATGGTGGAAAAGCACCTAATGTGGTGCCTGATTTTGCAGAAGTGTATTATTATGTACGTCACGGCAACCGAAAAGTGGTTGTCGATATATTTGATCGTGTCGCTAAAGCCGCTGAGGGTGCTGCACTAGGAACAGGAACCCAAATGGACTTTGAACTAATTGGTGGCACTCACGAATTATTGCCTAATATCACACTCCAAAAGATGATGTATGCCAATTTAGTTAAAGTGGGCGGTATTACATATACCGAAAAAGAAAGAGAATTTGGAAACCAAATCATTCAATCCTTGGGAATTGAAAATGGCAGTGTAGACAAAGCGGCTGTGGTTCAACCCTACAAAACATTAGATCCAAGCTTTGGGTCTACTGATGTAGGCGATGTGAGTTTTACTGTGCCCACTGCGGGAATGGGAAGTGCTACTTGGGTTCCTGGAACTCCAGCTCATAGTTGGCAAGCCGTTGCAGCTGGCGGGACTGATATTGCAAACAAAGGAATGATGGTGGCTGCCAAAACGATTGCCTTGACAGCAATTGATTTATTTTTGAATCCAGATCAAATTGTAAAAGCAAAAACCGAATTAGAGGAAAAAAGAGGAAAAGATTTTAAATATACTCCGCTTTTAGGCGATAGAAAACCGGCTTTAGATTACAGAAAATAACCCCCAATTATTTGATTTCTTTGATTTTAATGTTGCGCAACGCCACTCCTTTTGACCAATCTTGAAAGGCAATTTTACCTTGAATTGCCTTTCCAAAAGAAGGGAAATTACCTAGTTTGCTTCCTGCGATTAATTGTTTCCAACGCGCGGTTTTCATGTCCTCGTGTCCGGTTTCAATTCCGTTTAACCAAAAAGTAATCACTCCATTTTGTTGCAGAATTCTTGAAGTATTCCACTCTCCAGCAGGTTTCAGCTGAACTTCATTCAATAAAGGCGACAAACTATACACGCATCCTGCTGAAAATTTTCCAGATTCTAAATACTCTTTAGGAACATTAGCATTGTCTAACAATTGATATTCTGGCCCTGTGGTCCAAGCAGTAGGGAATTCAGAAG
>JBDLVY010000233.1:0-9769 GCA_039804545.1 Bacteroidota bacterium
TAGCAACCGTGAAAAAGAAATATTGCAATTAATTGCTATAGGAAAATCATCTCAGGAAATTGCTGAAGCACTGTTTATAGAAAAATCTACGGTCGATTCCCACCGCAAAAACATGTCAAAAAAAATTAAAATTATCGGCAAAACCGATTTAACAAAATTTGCTTTGGAGCGAAAATATGACTATTTGTAGTATTTTTACCCCGTAATCATGAAAAAAAATCCCTATTAATGGGGATTTTTTTATTGGTTTTATTTCCCGAAATTTCAATAATCAAAAACTTAATTAATTACGTTTTGGTTAGTTAATAAATCCTGCCCGTTCCTCGCAAAAATTTTAGTGGTATTTGATATTTGTTAAAGGGCAGGTTTTTATTCACATGATAAAATTTAAATAATAAAATTAAATGCCAAAAACAAACCTTAATCCTAACTTGGTGATTTCCTATCACCGAATGCGCCAATCTATTGGTTGGCTTGGTATGTCCTTGCCCTTTTTACTAATTGCCGGCAATTATATCATCAATCATTATAATTTATTCAACAATGAAACTTTGATGATGACACAATGTAACACTTATACTGCCGGGAATTCTTTCAAATCCTCTATCAGCCATTACTATTACACTACAGTGGGTGAACTATTTACAGGAACGCTTTGTGCCGTGGCCTTGTTCCTCTTTAGCTACCGCGGTTATCCGCAACGCGATGAGGAAATCATTCCCTCGGACAGTTTTATGACTAACTTGGCCGGTTTTTGTGCCTTGGGTGTTGCGCTATTCCCTACTTCTTCCAATCACTGTATTTCGGATAATGTTCGTACCTACGTTAGTAGCGAAATAATGGGATATATACATTATATCTTTGCCGGTTTCTTTTTTTTTACGCTATCGCTAATCTCCCTTTATAATTTTAGGCGTACCGCTAAGGTTGCTGACTTTGGAAAAATGCCCTCACACAATTTTTACAAATATTGTGGCATTACCATGTTGATTTGCTTGGTAAGTATTTTAATTTACTCGTTGTTTTTAGAAGAAAGCTATCCCGAATTACAATCCTATAATATCACTTTTGTTTTAGAAACGATTGCCTTGTTGGCTTTTGGATTGTCATGGTTGAAAAAAGGAAGAATTGACAGCAATTAAAACTTAAATAACCCCAATTAAAAACAAAAAACATGTGTTGGACTAATGTAGAAACCCAGTGTAAAATGGTCTATGAAACACCATTTATTAATGTGGGAAAACCACTCGACCGCAAATTTATTATTCAAATCATCGCTGAAGAATTTCCCGATCTCCCACGTATTCGCATTGCAGCCACAGTAGATCGCTGCCTTAAGATATTCCCCGCACCGGTTGAACGTCAGAAACTATTGCATTTTATGCAAATGAACATGCGATAACCAGCATTATACCTACCACTCCGCCCTTTTTCATTTTGAGACTTTGAAATAGGGTTTAGGAGTGAAATTTCACCATAAAAAACTAAACTACTTTTATTACTTGAGGTTAGTCATTTAAAACTCTCAAGTAGCGAAAGTAGTTTTATCTATTTTTAGAATAACATTGGATTAAATACAATTATACTAAAATTTTGGAGGAGTAATAATTTCTTCTAAATTTACACAAAGTCAAATGTAATGAACCACAAATCCCTTTCCATTCGACCATTTATCGGTGCCAAAAACTATGAAATCTCTCGAAGTTTTTACCGCGACTTGGGTTTTGAAGAAATCTTTTTATCGCCGAATATGTCATACTTCAAAAGCGAATCCTTAGGCTTTTACCTGCAAGATGCTTATGTAAAAGATTGGATTGATAATACTATGGTTTTTATGGAGGTGGAAGATGTGAAACAGTTTTACAGCCAATTGATAGCTTTAGACTTACCCTCAAAATATAAAGACGTTCGAATAGTTTCCATCCGCGAATTAGAATGGGGAAGCGAATGTTTTGTTCACGATCCTTCAGGTGTTTTGTGGCATTTTGGGGAGTTTATAAAGTAAAACTAATACAACAACTTCACTTCTTTTAATTCATAATATTCTACGCTGTCATCATTTAAAAGTATGGCGAGTTTACCCTCGCGAGTCACACATTTGATAATGCCCATAAATCGATTGCCATTGGGCAATTCAAATGCGGCCGGTTTATCTTTTTTAAACAACAAACTGTTATAATGCGCCCAAGCCTCATCGGCACGTTCGGGAAAAAGAATGAGATGCAATTTTAGAGATTTAATAAACCGTTCCGCCATTTCCTCTATGTCATACAATTGTTGGGTAATATTGGTCAAAGAATTGGCTTGGGGCAAATGTTCAAAATCGGTTTGGTTCAAATTCAATCCAAAGCCTACTACCGCTGTATAACTGCCATCTGATTTTAATGAATTCTCTATAAGTATGCCACCTACTTTCTTATTCTCTGCCATAATGTCGTTGGGCCATTTGATATTTACATTTGCTATGCCATTCATGGTCAGCAACCCAACTGCTGCTAATGCTATCGCTATATTAAAGTCATAAATAGAGATCATTTCCTGCGGTACATCTTTAACCAAAACACTGACAGTTAGATTTTTACCAGACTCACTAACCCATTTGGCCCCCATTTGCCCTCTGCCTTTGGTTTGTTCCAAAGCCATGACAGCAGTGTAATTTTCCAACCACTTTTCTTTGGCCAATTGCTTTAAATAGTCATTGGTCGAATCTATGGCATCGAGTTTGATTATAGGCATGATAGAAATAAAATTTGCTGGTAATTTTAAACTTTTGTTAAGCAAAAATAAGGACAAAAAGTAATACCTTTGCCAAATACACATAAATACTAGATGACTAAAAAAGCAGTAAACACCGATATACTCCTAGCGAGCATTATCAAAGGTATTGAAGAAGTAAAAGGAAATGATATCGACATACTCGATTTAAGAGCTATAGACACCGCCGTTTGTGATTATTTTATCATTTGCAACGGAAATTCTAATACCCAAGTTAACGCAATTGTTAACTCTATCCAAAAACTAGTTTCCAAAGAATTAAAAGACAAACCTTGGCACGTAGAAGGTACGGACAATGGCGAATGGGTTTTAATGGATTATGTTGACATCGTTGTACACGTTTTCCAAAAACAAATTCGTGAATTCTACAATATTGAAGGACTATGGGGCGATGCCCAAATTACAACCATTCCAAGTAACTATTAAAAAATTGCGCTAAAAATATATGGCTACCGAAAAGAAACCCAATAATTTTAAAGTAAGTCCATGGTGGATTTACGCCGGATTAATTATTATATTCTTCGGATTAAACTACATCGGCGGTTCCGGTTTTCAGGATACTGCCAAGATTTCTTCTTCTAAATTCAATGAGTATTTAGACAAAGGACAAATTGAAAAAGTAGTGATTTTCAACAAAACAGAAGGCGAAGCTTATCTGACTGCTGCTGCTTTAAAAGACAAAGCACACAGTAAATTGTCCAAAGACATGTTGGGCAATCCAAACAATGGCCCACACTATTCTTTCGAAATTGGTAATGACGAGGTTTTCCAAAACAAAATCGAGAAAGCCAAAATTGATGGAAAATTAAAAGACTACGATTTCAAGCCGAAAAGCAATTGGACTGAATTGTTTATCAATTTATTGCCTATCATTATCATCATCGGACTTTGGATTCTAATCATGCGCAGGATGTCGGGCGGTGGCGCCGGCGGTGGCGGTGGTCAAATTTTTAACATCGGAAAATCGAGAGCCAAATTATTTGACGAAAAAACCGATTTAAAAACTACGTTCAAAGACGTAGCCGGATTAGAAGGCGCTAAAGAAGAAATACAAGAGATTGTTGAATTTTTAAGAAACCCTGACAAATACACTACACTTGGAGGTAAAATACCTAAAGGAGCATTATTAGTAGGACCTCCGGGTACAGGAAAAACCCTTTTGGCGAAAGCCGTAGCCGGTGAAGCTAAAGTACCTTTCTTCTCTTTATCAGGTTCTGATTTTGTGGAAATGTTTGTAGGTGTTGGTGCTTCTCGTGTTAGGGATTTATTCAAACAAGCCAAAGACAAAGCACCAGCCATTATCTTCATTGATGAGATTGATGCCGTGGGTCGTGCTCGTGGCAAAAACAACTTCTCAGGTTCAAATGACGAGCGCGAAAACACTTTGAATCAATTACTAACAGAAATGGATGGTTTCGGAACCAATACCCATGTAATCGTTTTGGCAGCGACCAATAGAGCCGATGTTTTAGACAAAGCTTTATTGCGTGCAGGACGTTTTGACCGTCAAATTTATGTAGACTTACCAGACGTTAGAGAGCGTAAAGAAATATTTGAAGTACACTTAAAACCATTGAAAAAAGTAGATGATTTAGATGTTGACTTCTTAGCCAAACAAACTCCGGGATTCTCAGGGGCTGATATCGCTAATGTATGTAATGAAGCTGCTTTAATCGCAGCCAGAAACAACAAAACAGCGGTAGACAAACAAGATTTCTTAGATGCTGTAGACCGAATTGTAGGTGGTTTAGAAAAGAAAAATAAAATCGTTACTCCAGATGAAAAACGCGCGATTGCCGTTCACGAAGCCGGACATGCAACTGTAAGTTGGATGCTTGAACATGCAGCACCATTAGTAAAAGTTACGATTGTACCGCGAGGACAAAGTTTAGGCGCCGCTTGGTATTTGCCTGAAGAACGTTTAATCGTTCGTCCTGAACAAATGTTGGATGAAATGTGTGCCACTATGGGCGGACGTGCAGCAGAAAAAGTAATGTTTAATAAGATTTCAACTGGAGCCTTAAGTGACCTAGAAAAAGTAACCAAACAAGCACGTGCAATGGTTACTATATATGGATTGAATGAAAAATTAGGAAACGTGACTTACTATGATTCTTCGGGACAAAGCGAGTACAATTTCTCAAAACCTTATTCAGAAGAAACGGCTTTGATTATCGACAAAGAGATCTCTAATTTGATTGAGACTGAATACCAAAGAGCCATCAAAATTTTGCAAGACAACAAGGAAAAACTTCAGCAATTGGCAGATATCTTGATAGAGAAAGAAGTCATCTTCAAAGATGATTTGGAAACTATTTTCGGAAAAAGACCTTTTGATAACCACACTGATGAAACAGTTGCTGATGCAGTAATAGAATAACGGTCACGGTTTTTTAACATTTTTTTAAAATCTTAATTCAAAACATACTTTTGAATTAAGATTTTTTTATCTTTGAGGGATTTCAAAAAACCAAACCAGATTATACCAAACCAGCATGAGTCTTTTCAGAAAAATTTTTGGCACAGGAAATGATGCCTCTGACGAAGAAAGTCAAAGCGAATTTAACAATGCTCCTTCCAGTTTTTCACTGCTTCCTGTAGATGAAAAATTCACTTATAATTTCAAAAAAAATGGCGGCAAGTTTTTGTATTGCGAAAACTTAAATGAAGTAAAAGACCAATTCTTAAATATCTTAGAAGAAAATGATTGGTTCGAATGTGAAGCGCTTTGCTATGAACCGAAATTATTCAGTATGTTAGACGAAAACAAACTGATGTATGATAAACCGGCCAATCCGAAATTCTTATTTTCAAGTTGCGAAAATTTGATTGCCGATGAAGGTTCGGTGCTATTTTCCTCCAATCAAATCAAACAAAACAAACCTAACGAATTACCAATCAATATCATTATTTTAGCTACAACCAGTCAAATTTTGGAAACCAAAAGTGATGGCTTGCGTGTGATAAAAAAGAAATATGATAAAGATTATCCAACCAATATCACTACCATCAAATATTTCGAAAAAGCCAAAGACGAAGATTTCCTGCAATACGGAAGCACCGCCAAGAATTTATACCTCTTGCTTTTAGAAGATTTATAGCATGACGACTACCGTAACAAGAGCTTTATCAGGATCAGTATACGTACTGCTATTGGTTGGTGCGACGCTATATTCACAATACAGTTTTTTGTTATTGTTTGGCATTTTATTGCTCTTTTCCGTTTCAGAATTTTGTAAATTAGTTACGCTAAAACCCATCATCCCAATTATTATTGCTACTGTTGGGTATATCCTTTTCAATTTAAACAGCACCATCAAAACCAATGAAATCTTACTGCTCATTGCGGCTCTTTTAGTATCCATTCGCTCTTTGTTGTTTTTATTTGAAAAAAAAGACAGATTTCTTGACACACAAGCCAAGTATGTATTTTTGATAGGTTATCTCATCATTCCAATTATCATTTTTACCAAAATTCCTTTTATCAATAACCAATACTTGCCTGAGATCATCATCAGTATTTTAGTAATAATTTGGTGCAATGATACATTTGCCTACTTGGTTGGAATCACCATGGGAAAAAACAAACTTTTCGAAAGAATTTCTCCTAAAAAAACCGTGGAAGGCTTTGTTGGTGGTGTTGTTTTTGCGGTCGTGGCCGGAATTTTATTAGCGCATTTTTATCTGCACCAAGACCACATAAAATGGATTATTATCGCCATGATTGTAAGTGCTTTCGGCACACTAGGCGATTTGATAGAATCTAAATTCAAAAGATTAGCCGGTGTAAAAGACAGCGGACACATCATGCCCGGTCACGGAGGTTTTCTAGATCGCTTGGATAGTATTATATTTGTAGCACCATTTGTTTATTTGTTTTACCAAATTATCTATTATGTTTCATAAAGAAGGTTATAAAATCATTTTCATTGCCATTTTAAGCTTTGTTGCAGCACTATTATTAACTGACAAATTTGTTCACCTACATTGGCTTAGAATAGCAATCCAACTTGTTTTTGTTTTTCTTTTTGTAATGATTTTACAATTTTTCAGAAACCCTAACAGAAAGATTGTTCCCAATGAAAATTACTTCTTGGCACCAGTTGACGGAAAAGTGGTGGTAATTGAAGAAGTATTCGAAGAAGAGTACTTCAAAGATAAAAGATTACAGGTTTCGATTTTTATGTCGCCTATTAATGTGCATGTGACACGTTATGGTGCTTCGGGAAAAATCAAATTCAGCAAATACCATCCCGGAAAATACCTGGTAGCTTGGCATCCAAAAGCCAGTACCGAAAACGAAAGAACAACCGTAGTCATTGAAACCAAACAATTTGGTGAAGTTTTATACCGACAAATCGCCGGAGCATTAGCACGCAGAATTGTAAACTATGCTGAAGAAGGACAAGAAGTAGTTCAAGGTGACGATGCCGGTTTTATAAAATTCGGTTCCAGAGTAGATATTTATTTGCCTTTAGGAACTAAAGTAGCTGTTGCTTTAAACCAAAATGCGGTAGGTAACCAAACGGTTATTGCTTCAAAATAACAAATAAAAATGTCTGAAAAAGAATTAGAAGTTCGATTTCTGGAAGCGGTTGAAATTGCTTCCAAAATGACACAGTCATCCTTGCCACAAGATGTACAGTTGCGGTTGTATGCCTATTACAAACAAGCCACTTTCGGCACTATCGAATACAACAATGCTTCTAGTTTTGATTTAAGAAATGCTTTTAAAACCAATGCTTGGATGCAAATCAGTCACTTATCAGTAGACGAAGCAAAAGAGTTATATACTGAAGCCATCCACGCCATTGTAAACGAAAATAAATAAATTATGAAAAGGATTATTGCTTTCGCATTATGTTTTTCTTTTACGTTCTTGTTGCCTTCCTGCAATAAAAAAAAGTTAACCGAAGTAGTCGAAGTACCATTGCCTTCCGCTGAGGAAAAAATAACTATTGGCCAGCCTGATGACGTCTCTGCCGATGAAGGACAATTTGCTTTGGCCAAGTTGCCTTATGAATACAATGCCTTGATGCCTAGCATTGATATCTTAACTATGGAAGTGCATTATTCCAAACATTACCTAACCTATACCAATAACCTAAATAAATTGGTCGCTGCTGATCCACTGTTGGTTGATTTGGCGATTGAAGATATATTGAAAAAACTCGATATGAATAATGCCGACTTGCGAAACAATGCCGGTGGTTATTACAATCACACTCACTTTTGGGAAGGTATGGCACCCAAATCCGGAGGACAACCTAAAGATACTTTAGCTACTGTTATCACGCGAGATTTTGGTTCTTTTGAAGTTTTTAAAAACCAATTTGTCGATGCTGCAGAGAAACAATTTGGCTCCGGATGGGCATGGCTAGTGGTTGACAAAGCCGGAAAATTATCGGTTACAAGCACACCCAACCAAGACAATCCTTTGATGCCGAACCAAACCGTAAAAGGAACACCTTTATTGTCTCTTGATGTTTGGGAACACGCTTATTATCTCGATTACCAATACAAACGAAAAAAATACATCGAAGCTTTCTTTAAAGTCATTAATTGGAAAAAAGTAACCGAACGGTATCTGGAAGCAACCGCAACAAAATAAAATAAAAAAATCCCTAATCTTTCGATTAGGGATTTTCTTTTTTACCAAATAACCACTTTCAGATTATCTGCTCTTCGCATTTTGCTTCCCGGTTTTATATTGAAAGCTTTGTGGAAGTCGGGATTGTTTTCCAATGGTCCGTTGATTCTGTATTTGGCTGGTGCATGTACATCAGTAAGTAATTGTTGGGCTAAAGATTCCGGTTTGATATTCACCATCCAAGCATAACCGTAGGCTAAGAAGAAACGTTGTTCCGGGGTTAAACCACTAATCTTTTCTTTGTTTCTGTATTGAGGCGATTTTTTAAAAGCTTCAAACCCCATGACAACACCACCTAAATCGGCTATATTTTCCCCTTGAGTAGCGTCTCCGTTTACAAACTTGCCAGGCAAAGCTTCATACTGACTGAACTGTTCAACAATCAATTTGGTTTTGGCTTTGAACTTTTGCAAATCTTCGGATGTCCACCAATTGTTTAAGTTTCCTTTTTCGTCATACTGACTGCCTTGATCGTCAAATCCGTGGGTAATTTCGTGACCAAAAGTCGAACCCCCAATTATTCCGTACAAAACTGCATCATCCGGCATTCTGCCTTCAAAACCAGGCACTAAAATATTACAAGCCGGAACACAAATTTCATTGTTACTAGGATTGTAATAAGCATTGTAAGTTTGCGGATTCATTCCCCATTCGGTTCGGTCTACTGGTTTGCCATATTTTTTAATCATGTCCTGAATCGCCCATTTATTAGTTGCCATCACATTGTCTAAAAAAGTCGCTCTGTTGATAGTCACGGTACTCATGTCTTTCCATTGATCAGGATAACCCACTTTCATAACAATCTTACTCAATTTGTAAAGTGCTTTTTTCTTGGTCTCTTCACTCATCCAATCTAAGTTTTTAATACGTTCGGCATAAACGTCTCGGATATTGTTCCCGATTTCCAAGAGTTTTTCTTTAGAACCTTTGGGCAAATAATCTCTAACATATACCTGACCTATCAATTCACCCAAGGAACCATCGGTTTGTTCAACTATGCGTTTCCAACGAGGTTTTTGTTCCTTCACACCACTCATTACAGTGGAATAGAAATAAAAGTTTTGTTTTTCGATTGCTTTGTGTAAATAAGAGGCATAAGAATTTACTAAATCCCATTCTAAATACATTTTCCAATCCTCAATTGAGTAGCTTTTGATCATTTGGTTTAAAGCCTTATAAAACTCAGGCTGACCAACAATTACAGTATCAACATTCTTAATGCCTATGGCTGAAGTCATTGATTTCCAGTCAATATTCGGAGTAGCACTGTTAATTTGCGCAATACCCATTTTATTATAATTATTTATTGGATCCCGAAGTGCTTCTAACTTTCTGGAGTTTTTG
>JBDLVY010000234.1:0-7892 GCA_039804545.1 Bacteroidota bacterium
AAA
The DNA here is from genome assembly GCA_039804545.1 of Bacteroidota bacterium. GTDB lineage: Bacteria > Bacteroidota > Bacteroidia > Flavobacteriales > Flavobacteriaceae > Flavobacterium. The sequence goes on from JBDLVY010000234.1 coordinate 4, forward strand.
AGCGTAATCAAGTTGATATCCCCATGCGCAGCCGCACGAACAGCACCATCTTTTGGTTCGTCGGTAATTGGTGGATAATGAATAGGTCTTAAGATACTGTTACCGTCTTTGATGTAATTGTCAAAGTAAAATTCGTCTAAACCGATGTACAAAGCCAGAGCTCTTAGTACAAAAACGCCTGTTTTTTCCAACATTCGGTACGCTTCTTTTCCTACTTCATTGAAATGAGGTAGTTCAGGAACTTCAACATTATCAGGGTATTCGCTGGCATATTTAGAGCCTTCACTAACGTATTGCCCAAAGTGCCAAAATTCTTTTAAATCACCGGCCGAACGACCTTTAGCATGTTCTTTTCCGAAAGAAACATAACCGCGTTGTCCGCCAATACCGGGAATTTCATATTTAGCCTTGGTTTCCAGAGGAAGAGTAAAGAAGTTGCGTACTTCTGAATACAAATTTTCTACCAATTGATCATCTAAAAAATGACCTTTTAATGCCACGAAGCCAATGTCTTCGTAAGCTCTTCCGATTTCATTTACAAATTTTTGTTTACGTGCCGGATCATCCGACAGGAAATCACGTAAGTCAACACTTGGAATTTGTTGCATACTAAAACTTTTTTGTTAATAACTTAAATTGGAGAAAATCCAACCATATCTACAAATGTAACTAAATTTTAAATATGAAAATTCAAAGTTGTTAACAATTCGTATGGCTGTTTTTTTTATGTTTTTAAAAGGATTGCTTAGACTTTCCTGTAAAAAACTACAACGATTGAAATCCGTTTTATACTTTTGCAAGATTAAAATAAGCCCAATGAATTTCGACAGAAAAGAATTATCCAATAGCCAATTATTGGATTTATATAAAAGACTACTCAAACCCAGATTAATAGAAGAAAAAATGTTGATTCTGTTGCGTCAGGGCAAAGTTTCTAAATGGTTTTCCGGTATAGGTCAGGAAGCAATTTCGGTTGGAATTACCGCTGCTTTAGACCCAGACGAATACATTTTGCCGATGCACAGAAACTTGGGTGTTTTTACCGGAAGAGACATTCCGTTACACCGTTTGTTTTCGCAATGGCAAGGCAAGAAAACCGGTTTTACTAAAGGTCGTGACAGAAGTTTTCATTTCGGAACCCAAGAATTCAAAATCATCGGAATGATTTCGCATTTGGGTCCGCAAATGGGCGTAGCAGACGGCATAGCCTTAGCCAATAAACTAAAGAAGAACGGCAAAGTTACCGCAGTTTTTACCGGTGAAGGCGCGACTTCGGAAGGAGACTTTCATGAAGCATTGAATATTGCAGCGGTTTGGGAATTACCCGTGCTGTTTGTGATTGAAAATAACGGTTATGGTTTATCAACCCCAACCAATGAGCAATACCGTTGTGAAAATTTAGCCGATAAGGGCATAGGTTACGGTATGGAAAGCCATATCATAGACGGTAATAATATCTTGGAGGTTTATACCAAAATAGCTGCATTAAAAGCTTCGATGGTTGATAATCCTCGTCCGGTTTTATTAGAATTCAAAACCTTCAGAATGCGAGGTCACGAAGAAGCCAGTGGAACCAAATATGTGCCACAGGAATTAATGGATATGTGGGCAATTAAAGACCCGATTTCAAATTATAGGGATTATTTGCTTCAAGTAAGTGTATTGTCTGAAGAAGAAGATGAAAAGATAAAGAAAGCCATTAAAGGGGAAATAGATGAACATTGGGCCATGACCCAAGCCGAGCCAGAATGTGAGGCTGATTTAGCCGAAGAGCTTAATGATATGTACGAACCGTATGAGTTTGAAGCCTTGAATCATGGTGATTCGGTTGAAAATATTCGTGTGGTGGATGCCATTTCGAATGCGCTTCGCCAATCGATGGAGCGTCATGAGAACTTGGTAATCATGGGTCAAGACATAGCCGAATATGGTGGTGCTTTTAAAATCACTGATGGTTTTGTGGCGCAATTTGGCAAAGACAGAGTGCGCAACACGCCAATTTGTGAAAGCGCTGTAGTGGCTGCGGCAAATGGCTTGTCTATTAACGGACACAAAGCGATTGTTGAAATGCAGTTTGCCGATTTTGTGTCTACAGGATTTAATCCGATTGTCAATCTTTTGGCCAAGCAGCATTACCGTTGGAATGAAAAAGCCGATGTAGTAGTGCGCATGCCTTGTGGTGGTGGAACTCAGGCCGGACCTTTTCATTCTCAAACCAATGAAGCCTGGTTTACCAAAACACCCGGTTTAAAAGTGGTTTATCCGGCATTTCCTTATGATGCCAAAGGTTTGTTGAATACTGCCATCAACGATCCAAACCCCGTGATGTTTTTTGAGCACAAACAATTGTACCGTTCGGTTTACCAAGACGTGCCAACAGATTATTACACCATTCCTTTGGGGAAAGCAGCAGTTTTGAAAGAAGGTGCGCAAGTCACCGTTATTTCTTTTGGTGCCGGAGTACATTGGGCTTTGGAAACTTTGAATAAGCACTCCAATATTCATGCTGATTTGATTGATTTGCGCACTTTACAGCCATTGGATACAGAAACCATTTTTGCTTCCGTTAAAAAAACCGGGAAAGTAATTATTCTACAAGAAGATACTTTATTTGGCGGTATTTCCAGCGATATTGCGGCCATGATTATGGAGCAATGTTTTGAGCATTTAGACGCGCCGGTGAGAAGAGTAGGTAGTTTGGAAACAGCCATTCCGTTTGTTAAAGCTTTAGAAGACCAATATTTGCCCAAAGACCGTTTTGAGGAAACTTTATTGGCATTACTAGCCTATTAATTCGACTTTATATAAAGTAAAAGGCACGAGTAATCGTGCCTTTTTTGTTGTAAATTCGGTAATGATTATTATTTAGTGTTGTGCTGACTAAGAGAAAATCAGTTTTAAATTCATTACATACAATTCATTAAGGTTTCTTTTGATAAAGGTTTGCCGATATAACTAATCACATTTGGATTTTTTTCGGCTCTTTCTCTATCAACAGGATTTAATGAAGCAGAGATGACATGTATGTTGCAAATTAGGTTAAGATCATCTTTTATCTTTTCAAACTCTTCTAAAAATTCCCAACCGCTCATCAAAGGCATATTTAAGTCAAGAAATACTATTGCTTTCTGACCTGGACCCGCATTTTTATTAATCTCTATAATCCCTTCTAAGGCTTGTTTGCCATTAAAAAAAGTATGAATGTCTTCCGATAAATTTAGCAGTGTAATTAGTCTTCGGTGAAAATAATTTACTGAAATATCATCGTCAATTAATATAATAGTGCTCATTGTCATATTTAATATTTTTTTGAAATTGTAAAGAAGAATGATGCTCCATGATTGACAGTAGAGTTTATCCAAATACTTCCATTGTGAATGTCTACTATTTTTTTACAGTGTGCCAATCCTATTCCATAACCACTATATTCTTCAGCAGTGTGTAATCTTCGGAAAATTTGAAATATTTGCTCAAAATATTTTTCCTCTATTCCGATGCCGTTATCCTTAACTTCAAATTGCCAATATTCTTCCGTTTCGTGCGCGTTGATATTGATTATCGGATTAACAGTATCCTTTCTGAATTTCAGGGCATTGCTAATCAGGTTTTGGAAAAGCAACCTAATAAAAATCGGATAGCACTGTATAGTTGGCAGTGTTTCAGTGATAATTACCGCCTTATTTTCTTTTATTATTGCTGATAAATCTTCGGTAACGTCTGTAATGGTTTTGTTTAAATCAAGCGTTTGTAATTCGCTGTTTTTATTGATACGATTGTATTCTAATAATCCGGAAATTAGAGTTCGCATTCTGTTGGCCGAATTGTTGATAAAATTCAGGAATAGTTTTCCTTCCTCGTTTAATTGCGGACTAAATTCTTCCTTTAGTAAATTGGAATACCCGGTAATAGTTAGTAACGGCTCTTGTAAATCATGAGAAGCAATGTAATTGAATTGTTCTAATTCGGTATTTTGTCTTTTCAGCATTTCATTTTGCAGCTGAATTTTTTCTTCTTTTCCTTTTTGACTGCTAATATCCCTGATGAAGACGAAGTATTTCGACTGATAATCTTTGTCATCAACCGTAATAAGCCTCATTTCAATGGGTACGGTTTTTTTATTTTTAGTAATGGCCAGCATTTCCAAACTTTTATTTGGTTGCATTGAATCTTCCATTTTTTTGAAATAATCTTCAATTTTAAAACATTTATTGTCTTTAGGGAAGATTAGCTCAGGAAGATTCTTTCCTATGATTTCATTTGAATACCAACCAAATATTTCTTCTGCTTTGGTGTTCCAAAACGAAATGGTACAATCTGCATCAATAATCACAATACCTTCCAGAGAAGATTGCATGATTAGATTGTTTTGCTTTTCGGTTTTAGAGAGAAGGTTTTGAAGGTTTTTGATGTCAGAGATATCTATACCATAACCGATCATATAAGCAAACTCTTCTTCTACAAAAAATGGATAAAAGCGTCTTAATACATAATGGGTTACATTGTTTTTTACAATTTCATCAATCCATTCTACTTGGTTCCCTGTTCTTTTGGCTTCTTGAAAATACTCTTCTCTTTTTTGAGCCATGGTAGTGTCTATGCCTCTTTTTTTGCAATAATCAAAATCATTTTTGCCAATCAACCAACTTCTTATTTCGGGATCGGCAACCCCATTAGGATTAATGAACAAATAGTTGTGATTTTTGTCAAATACTGCCACATCAGCTGGGATATTGAACAGAATGGAATCGTTGAATTCTCGTTTTTTTCTAATTTCAAAATCGGCTATTTTTTGTTGTGAAATATCCCAAATAATGCCATTAAACACTATTTTATTATTTTGAAATACCGGAATCGCTTTGGCCTCAAACCATTTGATACTTTTGTCTTTGAGCAGCATTCTTCCGGTGAATTTAAAATTCTCATTGTATAAAATAGACTGTTGGGCTGCTTCTAAAAAAGAAGAAACATCTTCCGGATGGATATTCAGTCGGGATAACCAAGACTTGTAATGCGTTAAAATGTTAAATCCAAAAAGGTCATAAAAGGATTTACTAACATGATGAAAGTAATGCACCTTGTTTTTCAACACATGGAACTGAAATAAAGCCACCGGAAAGTGGTTTTGAAAGAAATCAATTTGTGTGTTTTTCTCATCAATCGTAACTTTATTTTTTAGGTTCTCAGTGATGTCATTACAAATGAGTAGGTAATAGTCATCGCCCTCAAAATTTCTTTTTTGTAGTTCGATTAAAAGGTGTTTGTTTTTTATTTTTTCAGTAAAAACAAATTCTTTTTTGTTGATTTTAAATAGAATTTCTTTCCACTTTACGATATTGTCAAAGTACTTGAATATTTCCCAAATAAAAACCGATGTTAGTTCATCGCTTTTAATCTTGATTGTCTTTTCTGCTGCTTCATTGGTGTACACCAACTTCCCGTCAAAATTAAAAACTAAAATACCTTCTTTAATACGATTGATAAAAACATCAAAAAGACCAAGTTTTTTGCGGGTTAATGCCATTTTCTTTTCCAGAAGATTCAGCGGTTGTTTTGAAGAGTTTATGGTTAATGTAGCTATATAATAAAGGTCTTCATAATGGTATTTTGTAATGCTTAATTCAATGCCAATGGTGTTTTGGTTTCCACCGCTAATCGATTTTTGGGTAACCAACGGAACTGTTAAATCCGTTAAATCAATACCATCAAGTAAAGAGTTGATGCTCTCAACAGTAACTGATACTAAAGAATTTTTTAGTACTTCATGTGCTTTTCTATTGATAAAAGAACTCTGTCTATCCTTTGTGAAAACAATGGTCGGCATGGCTATCGCATCCAAAAGGGTAAACAAACTGTGATTTGACGGGTCCATTGTTATTTATAAAATCTATTTAGTATTCAAATTTAGATTGTGGATTTTTTTTCTTTTTAATTTATAGGTTAAACGGATTTAATTTGTTTATAAAGTGGTTATTTGTGTAGATTAAAGGTGTAATTAAGCTTTTTATTACAATTAACTTTTGTTTAATCGTACGTTATAAAGATAATGATTATTGCTTATCGAAACTAATAAACCGATAATCGATATTTTAAAACTCTTCGGCTAATTTTTCACTATAAAGTTAATAAGATTGAATAAATTGTTGATAAACTACACTGAATACCTTTTTATTTAATCCAAGTCTTACATTTTAAACTAATTACTTATGCTTCAATTTTACTCTGCTTCAACAAGAATAGTAAATACCCGTAGAGGTGTTGCTGAATGTATAGAAATCGCTTGCGATAATGATTACAGCGATGTTGATTTGTTAATTTTTCATGCTTCTATCGGTCATGATTTTCATGATATTGTACAGGAATCAAAAAAACTAGTGCCTCATGCCAATGTGGTCGCAGCGTCTTGTTGTGGTGTGGTAGGAAGAGAAGGTGTAAGCGAATCTATGAAAGATATAGCGCTTATGGCTATTAAAGGGAAAGAGTATGCCTTAGCAAAAACCGATAACCTTTTAGGGCATAATTCTTATGAAAAAGCATTGGAGTTAGCCAACTCATTGGCCTCTCAAAAAGACGGCATCAATATGATTTACTTTTTGGGGTCAGGAATTGATATCAATAACGATTTATGTATTGCGGCTTTTGAAGCTGTCTTTGGTCCGGAAGTTACCATTTTTGGCGCTACGTCTTCAGATAATATGAAAGGATATGTCAGCTACCAAGCGGTTAATGATGACGTTTTTGAGCATGGTGCTTATGCCATTGGTTTTTGTGATGCTACCCTGAAAGTGGATACCCAAGCAACCCACGGATTTATTGCTATTGGTGAACCGATGATTGTAACCAAATCTGAAGGACATATCATCAAAGAATTAAACGGCAAACCGGCATGGTCTGAATATTTAAACCGATTGGGATTAGACGATAAGTCTGATTGTGGTAATACCATTCCCATTGGTGCTTTGGCAGAAAAACTTTCTCCCGAATTAGCAGAAGAATACGGAAACAATCACATTTTGAGGGTTGTAACTAAGCATGATGGAGATGATATGCATTACGCTACCACTTGTGTTGAGGGTACAAAAATTTGGTTGACCGTTAGAGATGAAGAAGTCATTTTTAACGAAATGAATCGCATCGTGAATTGTATCAACAGCCGCAATGACCATAAAAAACCGGTAGCGGTATTTCACGCAGATTGTTTGGCAAGAGGTCGATTTTTAACCGACAGAATATTAAAAGAAGAATTGGTGTTCAAAATGCAATCACCATTCTCCACTGACGGAAATTGCCCTCCGTGGTTAGGCATGTATGGTTTTGGGGAGTTTGCTAAATTAGGCGGTAAAAATACCTATCACAATTACACCACTGCTTTATACGTAATTTATCGATGATACAACTGCCTATGAAAACCAAAAATAATTTTGAGGTATTGCTTAGGGACTATCAAGAGTTGCAATTGAGAGTCACTCGTTTCTCTTATATTGAGCAGCAGTTGATCAACGCGCAAGATAAATTAGATCACGAGTTAGTACTTTACAAGCGATTGAATAAATTCAGCAATAGCGCCCTTAAAAGTCAAGAAGTGAATGAATTTCTCACTATGGCTGTAGAAGGTATTGTTGACATATTAGAGGTTGAGGCTTCGATGATTCTTATTGTTGAAAATAATACCGGAAAGAATATTTTTTTTAGTGAAGGTGTCCATTTTGAAAAAAATGAGAACAAAGAAAGAACCATTCAAGACTTATTGAAATTATCTGAAATTGTAGGCAAATCCAAATCGGTTATTATTTCCCAAAAGCGATTGGAGTTGTTAGATTACATGAGCCAATATTCAGATGCGGTATTTCATTCAGCCTTTGATAATGTTTTGAATTTATCGGTGTATTTAA
>JBDLVY010000235.1:0-9615 GCA_039804545.1 Bacteroidota bacterium
CAATCGTACCGATAAAGATTCCGATATCTACAAATGTAGGTTGGAACATCGTCCAAGATGACGGTAAATAATCTCTGTGTAATGAGGTAACGATAATAACGAAACGCTCAAACCACATCCCGATATTTACCACAATCGAGATAATGAAAGAGAACATGATACTAGTTCTTAATTTCTTGAACCACATGAATTGTGGAGAGAATACGTTACAAGTCATCATCGACCAATACGCCCACCAGTAAGGACCAGTTGCTCTGTTCAAGAAAGCATATTGCTCATACTCAACTCCTGAATACCATGCTACAAATAACTCTGTAATATAGGCAACCCCAACGATAGAACCTGTAATCATGATTACAATATTCATCAATTCGATATGTTGGATAGTGATATAAGCTTCAAGATTAGATACTTTTCTCATGATGATCAACAATGTGTTTACCATCGCGAATCCGGAGAATACAGCTCCCGCAACGAAATATGGAGGGAAGATTGTAGTATGCCATCCCGGAATTACCGAAGTTGCAAAGTCAAAGGATACAATAGTGTGTACAGAAAGTACAAGTGGTGTTGCTAAACCTGCCAATACCAAAGAAACTTCTTCGAAACGTTGCCAGTCTTTTGCTCTTCCGCTCCATCCAAAAGATAGAATAGAGTAAATTTTCTTGGTAAAAGGTGTTACTGCTCTGTCTCTCAACATCGCAAAATCCGGAAGCAAACCTGTCCACCAGAATACTAATGATACAGAAAGATACGTTGAAATCGCGAATACGTCCCAAAGTAACGGTGAGTTAAAGTTAACCCATAATGAACCGAATTGATTTGGAATTGGCACTACCCAGTAAGCTAACCAAGGACGACCCATGTGGATGATTGGAAATAAACCCGCTTGAATTACTGAGAAAATGGTCATCGCTTCCGCAGAACGGTTAATAGCCATTCTCCATCTTTGACGGAATAACAATAATACTGCAGAGATTAGAGTTCCGGCGTGACCGATACCAACCCACCAAACGAAGTTAGTGATATCCCAGGCCCAACCAACTGTTTTGTTTAATCCCCAAGTTCCGATTCCGGTAGAGATGGTATAGACAATACAACCTATTCCCCAAAGGAAAGCTGCTAATGCTATTGAAAATACTGTCCACCATTGTTTGTTGGCTCTACCTTCTACAGGTGCGGCGACATCTACTGTTACATCGTGATAAGATTTATCACCTATAACTAAAGGTTTTCTAATGGGTGCTTCGTAGTGAGACGACATAATCCTTTATATTGTTTCTTAATTAATTATTTTTTGATACTAGGTATTTCTAACTTTTACGTGATAGAAAACATTTGGTTTTGTTCCAACGCTTTCTAATAAGTGGTACATTCTATTGTCTTCGGCCAACTTAGCAACTTTACTTTCTTTGTTGTTAACATCACCAAAAACCATAGCACCTGTAGTACAAGCAGAAGAACAAGCGGTTTGGAATTCTTCCACGCCAACTTCTCTACCTTCACGTTTTGCGGTTAGTATAGTCAATTGTGTTTTTTGGATACACATCGAACATTTTTCCATAACTCCACGAGAGCGAACATTCACATCTGGATTTACTACCATACGGCCTAAATCATCATTCATGTGGAAATCAAACTCTTCGTTATTGCTGTATAAGAACCAGTTGAAACGACGTACTTTATACGGACAGTTGTTAGCACAGTAACGAGTACCAACACATCTGTTGTAAGCCATTTGGTTTTGACCTTGACGACCGTGAGAAGTTGCTGCCACAGGACAAACAGTTTCACAAGGCGCGTGGTTACAGTGTTGACACATTACTGGTTGGAATACTACTTGTGGATTGTCCGCAGGTTTCTCCATTTTTCTAAATCCGCCTAACGAACCTTTAGTTTCTTCATCTCCAGCAATAAAACCGCCTAAATCAAGTCCGTCAAAGTTTTCTTTTTTCTCGTTGTCTTGTGCAAAAGTATCTTCAGAAGAATAATACCTGTCGATACGCAACCAGTGCATGTCACGACTTCTTCTTACCTCAGATTTTCCTACTACAGGAACATTGTTTTCAGCATGACAAGCTATCACACAAGCACCACAACCGGTACAAGCATTCAAGTCGATTGACAAGTTAAAATGATGTCCTACCGAACGATCAAATGATTCCCACAAGTCAACTGAAGTTGCTTTCACTTCTTTGTGATCTAAAGAAACCATTGGTGATGGATTCCATACTTCAGGCTCATCAAATTTTGCAGTAAATACAGTTAAGGTAGTTTCTTTAATAATATCACCTCTTCCCATCAAAGTTTTTTGGGATTGAACACAAGCAAATTCATGTTCACCATCAGCTTTAGTTAAAGTTGCTGCTTGAACATTATTAAAGTCATTATATAAAGCGTAAGCGTTAACACCTACTTGCATTTCTTCTTTTAAAGCGGCTTTTTTACCGTATCCTAAAGCCAAACCGATAGTACCAACCGCTTGTCCGGGTTGAACAATTACCGGTGCAGTTATAGAAGTAGTACCTACTTTAACCGTAGCATAACTTCCGTTTAAACCACCATTAGCCACAATTTCATTTGTTAATCCTTTTTTATCAGCATCAGTTTTTGAAATCGTTAAATAGTTATCCCAAGAAACTCTAGTGATTGGATCTGGGAATTCTTGTAACCAAGGGTTGTTGGCTTGTTGACCATCTCCCATACCAGTTTTAGTATACAATACTAATTCAAATCCGTTAGCTGGTTTTGATTGTGCCAAAGCATTAGCGGCGGCTGAATAATCAGCTGAACCACCAGCGGCGGCAGTAGCTACACCTGCAACAACACCATCATGAACTGCTTTGTTCCAAGTCAATCCGTTTAAGTAAGCTGCTGAATTAGATTTGATATAATCATAATAAGATGCTGCGTTACCTGTCCATGACAACAATCCTTCTTGGAATTGTTTTGAACTAAATAATGGGCGAATCGTTGGTTGCACCAATGAATAAGTTCCTTTGGTCAACATTAAATCGTTCCAAGACTCCAAATAGTGAGGAGCAGGAACAGCTATATTAGTAAGCGAAGCGGTTTCGTCTTCTTTCAAAGAGAACGCTACAGATAATTTTACTTTTTTCAATGCATCAGCAAAAGCTTTTCCGTTTGCTAAAGTATACACCGGATTTACGCCGCTCATGATTAAAGTATGAACACTTCCTGCAGACATATCTGCTAATAATTGAGTCACTTTAGCATCAGAACCTTTTCTGATTTGACGTGTCCCAACTGTTGAGAAAGCCTCACTAGATAAAGCTTGGTTAATAGCTAAAACTAATAACTGAGCATTTTTATCTTGAATGCCGGAAACCAAAAGTCCTTTTGAACCGGCTGCTTTTAATTGTTGGGCTGCTTTAACTACTACATCTTCGTTGGCTAATTTTCCTAAACCAACTGAAGCACCAGTAACAATATTATATATTTTAATTAAAGCTAATTTTTGATTAGCTACTGTCATTGGCACACGTTTATCAGCTGCAGCTCCAGACAAAGTCATGTTAGCCTCAAACTGATAGTGTTTAGACATTTTTCCTTTTTGTGGAATTCTTCCTTGCGCATAACCGCTATCGTATCCTCCACCTTGCCAATCTCCTAAGAAATCTGCATCAATAGAGACAATAGTATTGGCTTTTGAGAAATCATAATTTGCTAAAGCTCTTTCGCCATATACTGCTTCAAAAGCATCCAAAGCGGCAGATTCAGAAACTGCATCATAAACAACGTGTTTAGCAGTTGGATTTTGAGCAATAAATTCAGCTATTAATTTTTCAGTTGACGGACTCGCCAAAGTGTTGGTTAACAAAACAACTTGACCACCTTTAGCTTTGGCTTCAGCCAAACTTGCTTTGATTTTTGAATCCGCTTCTTTCCAAGAGGCCTCTTTTTGACCTACTTTAGTCACTTTAAGACGCATACTGTCATACAATGACAATACAGAAGCATGAACTCTTGCATTCGCAGCAAAATTAGCCCCAGCTATAGTATTATTTTCAATTTTAATCGGACGACCTTCACGTGTTTTCACCAATAAATTGGCAAAATCAAATCCGTCAAACATAGAAGTTGCAAAATAATCTGCAACACCCGGAATAATTTGTTCCGGTTGTAAAACGTAAGGTATAGATTTGTGTACCGGACCTTCACAAGCAGCCAATGTTGCGGCAGCTGTACTGAATCCTACGTATTTCAAGAAATCACGACGAGTTGTTGAAGAAGAGGATAATGAATCTTTGTCTGATAAGAATTCATCTGTTGGAATTGCTTCCACAAATTCATTATTTCTAAGCGTCTCAACAATAGAACTATTTTCGTTTAGTTCCTCAACACTTTTCCAGTATTTTTTGTTCGATGACATCGTATATAAATATTAGCTTCTTAATAATTTGATTAATAGTGGCATTTACCACACTCTAAACCTCCCATTTGTGCTGCCGTTAATTTGTCAACACCATATTTCTTAGAAAGTTCTTCGTGAATTTTAGTGTAGTAGGCATTGCCTTCCATCTTAACATCAGTTTCACGGTGACACTTGATACACCAACCCATGGTTAATGGCGCAAATTGCTTTTGAATTTCATACTCCTGAACAGGACCATGACATTTTTGACACTCAATACCGGCAACCGTTACGTGCTGTGAGTGATTGAAGTAAGCAAAGTCAGGCAAATTATGAATACGAACCCATTTTACCGGTTTAGATTTACCTGTATACTTTTGTGTTGCCTTATCCCAACCTACTGCATCATATAATTTTTGGATCTGTGCATCATAAAACGCTTTAGAGTATTCAGCAGTAGCGGTAGTATCAGCTACTTCAGAGATGTTTTTATGACAGTTCATACAAACATTCAAAGAAGGAATACCTGCGTTTTTACTAACTCTGGCTGCAGAGTGACAGTACTTACAATCAATACCATTACTACCGGCGTGAATTCTATGTGAGTAGTGAATTGGCTGAATTGGCGCGTAATCTTGATCCACCCCAACTTGCATCATCCAACCATACACAAAATATCCGCTTGACAACAATAAGAAAATAGAAGCTACTAAAACCAAGAATTGGTTTTTTGCAAAAGCTTTCCAAATTGGCAATGACGCTTCTTTTTGTGCTACTTCAATTCCGTTAGCTTTGGCCACTTTAGTCAATACGTTGTTTACAAAGAACAACATAACAACCAACAAGAACATCACTAAAGCAAGTGCACCTAGAATAACATCATTAGAAATTCCGCCTGCATTACCATCAGCTTTCAGTCCACCATTAACGGCAGTCATTCCGGCAGGTGCCTCAGCTTTTTTCTCATCGGTATACGCAATGATATTATCAATGTCCGCAGTGGTTAATTGAGGAAAAGCAGTCATCACCGACTTGTTGTTTTCTTCAAAAACTTTAACCGCTTTTGCGTCTCCTGATTTGATTAAGGCAGAACTGTTGTTTACCCATTTGTAAATCCAAGCCATGTCGTACTTAGCCGATACGCCTCTTAATGCCGGACCGGTCATCTTTTTGTCAAGAGCGTGACATGCCGCACAATTGGCGTTGAACAAAGCTTTTCCGGCTACCGGATCACCTCCTACAGTTGTTGCCGCAGGTGCTTGAGTTGCAGGAGCTGTTGCTGCTGCGTCGGTTGCCGGCGGTGTTGCTTGTGAAAATGAAGTGAAGGAGAATGTTAGCATTAATGCTAAACTGAAGACTATTTTCCTTGAAATCGAATTATGGTTACCCATTTTTTTCATATAATATAATGATTATCGACTAATGTTGGCATGATTTTTTCTGAACTTTTTTCAGTTAAAAATCGACGCTTTATTAAAAACTTGCACAAAAATACGACTTATGAACTATTCTCAAAACCTTAAATATATCTTAAATATCAATTTATATTAATTCTAAATAACAAATTGTCTTTTGTTTAATTTTTTAAGTTTTACATTTGTATAAAAATCAAATCATTATGAAATATTTCCACAAAACAAAGCTTGTTTTTACTACCGTAGGAGTTTTATTTTTATCTCAAAAAAGCTTTAGTCAGGACGGAAAAGTGGCTGTTAGTCAAGACCCGAAATTTGAACAATTACTAAATGAAAAAAGAAAGATAAACAGTTCAATTACTATTAATGACCGTTATAAAATTCAAATATTTAATGGCGACAGTGAAAACTCTAAAAAAACATTGATTGAATTTAAAAAAGAAAACAAAAATATTGATGCTACTATAGTTTTTAGCACACCGGCATACAAGGTTTGGGTTGGCAATTTTAAAACCCGAATTGAAGCTGAAAAAAACCTCAACGAATTAAAGAAAAAGTATCCTAACGCTTTTTTGATTAAACCTAATAAATAAAAAAGTCCCGATTACTCGGGACTTTTTTATTGGTTTTATTTCAATTTTTTCTTCACTTCCACTTCTTGGAATGCTTCAATTTGATCAAGCTCGTGAATATCATTGTAATTCTTAATCTGCATACCACAGTCATATCCTTTGGCTACTTCTTTTACATCGTCTTTGAAACGTTTTAAAGTGGCTAATTCCCCTGTGTAAATCACTACGCCTTCACGAATCAATCTGATTTTAGAATTTCTGAAGATTTTTCCATCGGTAACCATACAACCTGCAATAGTTCCCACTTTAGATACTTTGAAAATCTCACGAATTTCTGCTGTACCGGTAATTTCTTCTTTCATCTCTGGAGACAACATACCTTCCATCGCGTCTTTCAAGTCGTCGATAGCATCGTAGATAATAGAATAGTTTCGGATATCGATTTCTTCTTTGTCTGCCAATTGTTTTGCATTTCCGGATGGACGAACATTAAATCCGATAATAATCGCATCGGAAGCTGAAGCTAACAATACGTCAGATTCTGTAATCGCTCCAACCCCTTTGTGTATGATTCTGATTTGAATTTCTTCGGTAGATAATTTTGAGAAGGAATCTGATAATGCTTCAACTGAACCGTCAACATCTCCTTTTAAAATGATATTCAACTCTTTGAATTGACCTAATGCGATACGACGACCGATTTCTGCCAACGTAATGTGTTTTTGTGTACGAACCGATTGTTCACGCAATAACTGTGTACGTTTAGCCGCAATTTGTTTGGCTTCTCTCTCGTCTTCAAACACATTAAATTTGTCACCGGCTGTTGGCGCACCATCCAATCCTAAGATAGAAATTGGCGTTGATGGTCCGGCCACCAATATATTATGACCTCTTTCATCGTGCATGGCTTTCACCTTCCCGTGATTTTTTCCGGCCAAAACATAATCACCTACACGTAAAGTTCCGGCTTGTACTAAAACCGTTGATACATATCCTCTACCTTTATCTAAGAAAGCTTCCACTACCGTTCCGAGAGCTGGTTTATTTGGATTGGCTTTTAATTCTAAAATTTCGGCTTCTAGTAATACTTTCTCTAGTAATTCTTTAATACCAGTTCCGGCTTTGGCGGAGATATCTTGGGATTGGTATTTTCCACCCCAATCTTCCACCAATAAATTCATACCGGCCAATTGTTCTTTAATCTTTTCAGGATTAGCTGCCGGTTTATCTACTTTATTGATAGCAAATATCATAGGAACACCTGCTGCTTGTGCGTGGCTGATAGCTTCTTTGGTTTGTGGCATGATGTCATCATCTGCCGCAATCACAATGATAGCAATATCTGTTACCTGAGCGCCACGAGCACGCATCGCGGTAAACGCTTCGTGACCTGGTGTATCTAAGAATGCGATTTTTTGACCATTGTCTAATTCCACTCCGTATGCGCCAATGTGTTGGGTAATTCCTCCTGATTCTCCGGCAATTACATTCGTTTTACGAATATAATCCAGCAAGGAAGTTTTACCGTGATCCACGTGACCCATTACCGTTACAATTGGTGCTCTGTGTACTAAATCTTCTTCTCTGTCTTCAATAACTTCAAGGTTTTCCTCGATGTCGGTAGTAACAAATTCTACTTCATATCCAAATTCATCTGCTACAATTGAAAGCGTTTCCGCATCCAAACGTTGGTTCATGGTTACCATGATTCCTAAAGACATACAAGTTCCGATTACTTTTGTGATTGGCACATCCATCATGGTTGCAATTTCACCTACGGTAACAAACTCAGTTACTTTGATGGTTTTGCTTCCTTCTTCGATGGCTTGCATCTCGTCTTCATTTCTTTGACGATGCGTATCACGTTTATCTCTTCTGTACTTCGCCGCTTTGGATTTGTTTCCTTTACCTTGAAGACGTTCTAGCGTTTCTTTAATTTGGTTTTTAACTTCTTCCTCAGTTGGCTCAACTTTTTGCACTATGGCAGGACGCGCACCTTTTTGGAATCCGCCTCCCGGTTTGTTGCCAAATTTATTACCGCCACCTTGAGTGTTACCGCCACTAGTAATGGCTGGTTTATCTCCAGGTTTCGGGACAATTCTTTTTCTTTTATTTTTATTAGCGTTGTTGGCGTTTTGAGCTGCATTTTGACCAGTACCCGGAGTAGCCGGTTTATTGTTGTCTTTTTTGAACTCTTCTTTTTTCTTTTTAGGCTTGTTGAATTGAGATAAATCAATTACTTGTCCTGTTAAAGTGGCGCCCGATAATTTTTGGTATTGTGTAGTGATAGTCTCATCTACAGGTGCTTCAGGAGCTGCTTCTACTTTTGGCGCTTTTTCTTTTACTTCTTCTACCGGAGCAACTTCTTTAACTTTGATAACATTTTCTTGAACTTCAGCAACAATCTTTGGTGTTTCAACCGGAGTGGCTGCCACTGTTGCTTTAGGCTCTAAATCGATTTTGCCGACTTGTTTAGGACCGGTAACCACAGCTTTCGCTTTGATTAATTCTAAACGCTGACGTTCTTCATCTGCTTTGCGCTTGTCCTCAATTTCCTTTTCTCTTTCGAGACGGAGTGCTTCTTTTTCTTTTCTAATTTCTTCACTTACGCCTTTAGAAGCTTCTTTGTTTCCTTTGTCTCCGGCAAATTGACCACAAAGAATATTGTATACATCATCGGAAATTTTTGTGTTGGGACTTGCTTCTATTGCAATGCCCTTATCCTTGAGATAATCCACAGCTCTTTCCAAAGAAATATTTAATTCCCTTAAAACTTTATTAATTCTAATATTTCCTTCAGACATAAAATCTTTTTAATGTTATCTATTTTGGCGAAAGAATTAGTCCTCGAACTCTTCTTTCAATATTTTTATTACTTCTAAAATGGTTTCCTCTTCCAAATCGGTTCTTCTTACTAAGTCAGCAACATCTTGATTTAAAATACTTCTCGCGGTATCTAATCCGATTTTAGCAAACTCATCGATTACCCATCCGTCGATTTCATCTGAGAATTCTGTTAATTCTACGTCATCTTCTTCGATAGCGCTTCCTTCTCTAATTACGTCTAATTCATAGCCTGTTAATAATCCAGCCAATTTGATGTTGTGTCCTCCGCGACCAATCGCTTTAGATACTTCTTCTAATTTTAAGAACACTTCTGCTCTTTTTTTCTCTTCGTCAATTTTAACGGAAGAAACTTTGGCAGGGCTTAATGCTCTTGTAATATACAATTGTAAGTTACTAGTGTAATTAA
>JBDLVY010000236.1:0-11183 GCA_039804545.1 Bacteroidota bacterium
CAAAAGTTCGCTCTTTTCATAGGATTTTCTGTAATTGCTTAAGTCTTTCATTATAGATTGTGCTTGTGCGGTAAAGTTACTAAGTTTTCAGAATATAAAACGGATAACTTTTTAGCCCTGATTGAAGTGGAAATCCTTTTATTTTTTTAGCGAAAAGCACTTCAACTATACTCAGTGTGACAAAAATAAAAGATTGCAACGAAATGCAGGAATTGCCATTACTGATAAATCACTGACCTTTCGCTCCTGACTTTAGTCAAAATCAAAAACTTTGCCGTCGTCGCCCAACAATACATTGGGAAAAATAGTTTCGGCTTCTTCCTTAAACAACGCTATGCTGCTGTAACGCGTGCTGTAGTGTCCGAGCAACAATTGTTTGGCATTGGCCAACTTGGCTATTCTTGCGGCTTCTTTAGCAGTACTATGCATGGTTTTCTCGGCTTTATCTGCTTCACTTTCGAGGAAAGTCGTTTCGTGGTACAAAACATCTACATTCTGAATCAGTGGAATAATGCTTTCATCATACATGGTGTCGCTGCAAAAAGCATAACTTTTGGTGGGTTCTGGGTCGAATGACAATTCGGCATTTGGAATTATGGTTCCGTTATCTAAAGTGATATTGCCGCCATATTTTATTTTTCTGAAGTAAGCGGTGTCAATTTTGAATTTCTCAACTGCTTCTACATTAAGTTTGCGCTCTTTGGGTTTTTCTTGGAATAAATATCCGTTGGTATAAACGCGGTGTTTCAACGGTATAGTTTTGACGATAACTTTCTCGTCTTCAAAAACCACTTCGCTTTCTTTTGATTCCAATTCATGAAAATAAAGATTATAACCGGTAAACGAATTGGAATAGCGCAACTGCAATAAGATAATCTCTTTGATGCCTTTGGGTCCGTAAACGTGTAAATCGGTTTGGCGGTTTAATAACATAAACGTTGAAATCAATCCAACCAATCCATAAAAATGATCACCGTGCAAATGCGAGATAAAGATGTGGTTGATTTTGGAAAACTTGAGTTTGTTTTTGCGTAGCTGTACTTGAGTTCCTTCTCCGCAATCAATAAGAAACATTCGGTTTCGAATTTCTAATATTTGGGAAGTTGGATTAGTAATGGTTCGAGGCGTGGCTGCATAGCAACCCAAGATGGTTAACTTCATATGATTTAAAATCCTAAATCGCGCTCAATTTCTTCCATCTCTATAATATCATGAGCTTCCAGAATGGTCGGTACCAATATAATACTATTAGGTACGGCATTGAAGTTGACACGCTCAGCCACAAGAACTATAGATTTCTTTTGCTTTTTATGCAATTTGATGAGTTCGGCAAAGGACTTTATGTCTTCCAGTGACAAACTTTTGTCATGAGTTAAATCTAATATAAGGTTATGGTGCTTAAAAGTATTGTGTTCGTGTGTGACTTTCATTAAAAATTCAGCGGTTTGTCCGAGTGTATCTTTAATAACAATAGTATGTCCTTTTTGTTCGACTTTCATTTTGAGGGTAAATATTTAATCCGAAGCTAATTTAGGAAGATTTTACCATTTTTCGGCATTTACCCAAAGGTTTGTGATTTGGGGTGTGTAGTTCATGGAAAATTTTGGTTTTTCATCGATGAAATGCACGTTTTTTTAACATTTTATAGATTAACTGCACGATAAAAACGCTGAAAACCCCCGAATTCATTGAATTTGTCGATTAAACGACTTTTGGGGTTAGTTATCGAAAAAATTTCGGTTGCGAATAGTCTTGAAGTAGTTTTGGTCAAGAAATAAGAACGAAACTAAAAAAAAGATTATGACAACATCAAATAACACAGTAGCTCAAAAAAATGTAACTAACGTTAAATTATTTGTTCTATTCGTATTATTAGTTTTATCAAGCAATGGTGTTTTTGGTCAATCTAAAGTAGCCGTTACAACTGTAGCTGCTACAACTGAGGTTACTGTTTCTAAAAATGATACTATCGTTATCACTTCACAATCTACTGTTGCTTCTTTGGATTTTGCGGTTTGGTTCATGGGTGCTAACAAAACAACTAACGGTAACAAAACGAACGGTGGTTTCAGCAAAAAAGCTTTAATCAATTCTGGTATCAACACCAACAGTGTTTTAATCAGATCTATTTTGAAAAAAGTAAGTTCACAAGAAAGCAGTGTTGCCTAATACATTTTAAGTTAAGTTAAGAATAAATATAATTGGTTAGTTAAAAGAAAGTCCCGATGTGAAATCGGGACTTTCTTATTTTATATTCTGTTTAAAATAAACTTCTGTAGCACCAGAGCCGTATTTCTGATAATTGGCATCCTGAAAACTTACATTGTCATAGCGGCCCAACATAAAGTCGAGTTCCGATTTTAATACGCCCTCGCCTACACCGTGAATGAAAACAATTTTAGGGATTCGGTTTCTGATGGCAAATTCTATATGATACTTGGCCGTTTCTGTTTGTTTGGTCAGGATATCAAAGTTACTCATTGATTTGTGGTTTTTGACCAATTTTTCGATGTGCAAATCAAACTCGGGAACCGGTAATTCTTTTTTGGATTTCTTTTCCGTATTAACATAGTTTGGTTTCGGAATTTCTTTTTCGGAGATGACCTGATTTTTGTTGAAGCTAAAATTCATGTCACCGGTATTACCAATTTTAATCAGTTCACTGCTTTTAAAAGTCAAATTAAAACCATCGTTGGTTTCTATGGTGACGTCATTGCCATTTACACCAACCACTACACCGTCTATAGCATCATCGAGTACTGAAACTTTATCGCCTTTAGTTAACATCATCTTCGTCTTCGGGTTCTGAATGTTTGCTTGGTATTTTGGCACTCAATTGCATGATGCCATACATAAAAACCGCTACGGCAATGACCAAAATATAGACATTGGGTTGGGGTTGAGTTTGCTCATACAAACCCACTATAATGGCCACAATCATAAAAGGAAAAACAAGTTTCTTCATAGCTTACTCTTTGACTTCAAAAATAGTAAACTTTATTGGCAAACGATATAAAAAAAGCACCTTCGTTGGAAGATGCTTTTTTATAGTGTAAACGATTGCTAATTATCTCATGGCACTAAATCCGATTACCATTACAACAGCAGCTAAAATGTACAAGGAAATAACAACAATAGCTGAAATTCCTAAAAATTTGTGGTGTGATTTTAAATTGCTGAAAGCATTAGTCAACAATTCTGGATTTTGAGAATTAATCGCTTTCTTAGTATTATCAGCATATTTGTATAAATAATAAATCGGGAACAAATACAAAATAGCAAAAACCAGATACATTATAGAAATAATTCCTTTGATGGCACCGAATGGTCCGGGTACATCGGGCATCATTGACATAGCAGATGTCATTAAAATAGCCATAAGCGCCATAAATCCGATTCCGATAAAGCCCAAAATAGACAAGAACATTGACCATTTGGCACTTTCTCTTAAATAATCCTGAGCGGCGGTTTGCAATTGTAATCCGAAATTTTGATTTTCTTCCATGATAATAAGTTTTATTGGTTGGTTTATAAAAATATTAATTATTTATTTTTCAAATTGTTTCAATGTATTAATGATGATAGCCACACATTCTGACAACTGTTCTTCAGTAATAACCAATGGCGGTGCAAAGCGGATGATATTGCCGTGTGTTGGTTTGGCCAGTAAACCATTTTCTGCTAATTTCATGCAAATATTCCAAGCAGTATCACTGTCTTCTGTATCATTAATCACTACCGCATTTAATAATCCTTTGCCTCGAACTAATGTTGCTATAGTTGAAGTTTCAATATATTTTGCCAATTCGGCACGGAAAATTTTCCCTAATTTTCTTGCGTTTTGAGCCAAATGTTCTTCACTCACCACCTCCAATGCGGCCATCGCTACGGCAGCTGCAATTGGATTGCCTCCAAAAGTAGAACCGTGTTGTCCGGGTTTAATGACATTCATAATATCATTATTGGCCAAGACTGCAGAAACAGGATAAACGCCACCGGAAACTGCTTTGCCTAAAATCAAAATATCCGGAGTAACAAAGGAAGATTGCTTTTCACATTGATTGTCACAAGTACAATTGCCGCAAACCGCTAATAAAGAACCTGTTCTGGCTATACCGGTTTGCACTTCGTCTGCAATGAATAAAACATTATTGGCGTCACACAAAGCTTTGGCTTTTGCCAAATAATTTTCACTTGGTACATAGACACCTGCTTCTCCTTGGATAGGTTCAACTAAAAAACCAGCAATATTTTTTGAAGACGAAATGGCTTTTTCCAATGCGTCTATATCATCGTAAGCTATTTTGATAAATCCTGCGGTATACGGGCCAAAGTTTTTGCGGGCATTTTCATCATTAGAAAACGAAATGATAGTAGTTGTTCTTCCGTGGAAGTTCCCATCACAAACAATAATTTGTGCTTCGTTTTCGGGAATTCCTTTTTTCTCATAAGCCCATTTTCTACAGATTTTTAAAGCGGTTTCTACAGCTTCAGCACCGGTATTCATGGGTAAAACTTTGTCAAAACCAAAATACTTGGTAATGTACTCTTCGTAAACGCCTAATTTATCATTGTAAAAAGCACGGGAAGTTAGGGTTAAAGTTTGGGCTTGCTCCATCATCGCTCCGATAATTTTAGGGTGGCAATGGCCTTGGTTCACGGCAGAATAAGCCGAAAGAAAATCATAGTATTTTTTGCCTTCTACATCCCAAACATAAACTCCTTCTCCTCTATTAAGCACTACCGGTAAGGGATGGTAATTATGGGCTCCGTATTTGTCTTCTAAGGTAATGGCATCGGCTGAAGTTAATTTTTCTAAAACTGACATTGTAATTCGAATTTTAATCTGCTCTCACTTTACAGATTAATTATTAAAATATTATTCCTTCTTTTGGAGAGAAATCATCCTTATAACAAAAGTATAATATAATTCGTAATTATTTTTTAATTCGTTCCAATATATCATTCATCATCTCAATCTGCACTTTTTGTATTTCTATGAGTTCTTGTTGTTGGTGCTGAATTAAATGGTCTAATTTATCATCTATGAGTCTGATTTCTAATTCTGATTTCAGATTAATCAT
Source organism: Bacteroidota bacterium (assembly GCA_039804545.1). Taxonomy (GTDB): domain Bacteria; phylum Bacteroidota; class Bacteroidia; order Flavobacteriales; family Flavobacteriaceae; genus Flavobacterium. Next base: position 5,085 of record JBDLVY010000236.1, read on the forward strand.
ATAGTCTTTCTTGGCTCTCGCACGGTCTTTATCCTCCTGACGGTTTTGGCTCATCATAATAATCGGAGCTTGTAAAGCAGCCAAACATGAGAGAATTAAGTTCAATAAAATAAACGGATAAGGATCAAAACCTTTGTTGAGTAAAATAAAAACATTGAAGCCAATCCAAATCAAAATAAAAACGAAGAACGAAATGATAAAAATCCAGCTTCCACCGAAATCGGCTACCTTATCTGCAATTATTTGACCATAGGTTCGATTGTCTTTTTCTTGTTCAAATTTGCTTACCAAAGATTTTCCGTTGGATAATGATTTTAAGACCTTACGTTGCAACTCAGACAATTCTCCAGCTTCAGTTTGCAGGTATTTTGAAATGTATTTTTCACGGTAAATGTTTAATTCACTATTTGAAATACAATCACTGTCTTTGAAATCAGGATAGTCAGTTTGTATAAGAGATAAAACCGCATGCCTAATTTGATGGCCATACACTTTCTCTTTCTCCGAAAAATCTACTCCTGAAATTGTGCTTTTAAAAGTGGCTTTTGAATTCATAGAGGCATATTTATTAGCTAATTTACGACTATTCGCGCTCTTCAAACATTTCCAATAATTTATTTACTGTATTCCAATTTCGGGTTGTAGAAACCACGTTCATGCTTTTCTCTATCCATTTGTTGTCTAATCTAGTTTTGGCCGGAGAAACATCATATTTCAAATAAATTCTTTTGCCATCAAGTTGTATTTCATCGGGTTTGATGAAGTTTAAATTGAGTTGGGTAATCATATTCTCCGGCAATTCGGATGAAATAAAAGAAACATACAATTTTTTGAAATCTACCCCTTCATCGTTAAGGAATAAATTTCTGTCCAAACACGCTTGTAAATCTTCTTTGCCAATAACAATCACTGGAACATCATGGCCAAATTGTTTAAAAATCTCTTGCTTAATCAAGAACCCAACTTTCCCCGGACTTTCCTCTTCTGTATCTAAAAACACATTTCCTGATTGGATATACGTCACCACATTGGTAAAGCCAATGCCTTCGAGTGCTTTTTTTAAAGCGACCATGTTGATCATTTTGTGGCCCGAGACATTGATACCGCGGAGTAAAGCTAAATGGGTGTGCATGTTGTTAATTTTCTACTAATTTATATTTTTTTCTTAAATGTCTATTCAGTTTTGCCCAATAGTTTATTTTTGCGCTATGGGAAGAAAACAAACCAACAAAGTCATATTTGAAAACATAACTGTTTTAGATGCTGGTGCCAAAGGCGTATCAGTAGCCAAAGCGCCTGAAGGCCAAGTCATTTTTATACCCAATGTCGTACCCGGCGATGTGGTAGATGTGCAAACACTTAAAAAACGCAAAGCCTATTTTGAAGGCAGAGCCATTAAATTTCACGAGTATTCTTCTGACCGAGTTGAACCGGTTTGCCAACATTTTGGTGCTTGTGGCGGTTGCAAATGGCAGAATATGAATTATGACAAACAGTTATTTTATAAAAACCAAGAAGTATTCAATAACCTGAAACGGATTGGTAAAATTGAGTTGCCCACTTTTGAGCCGATTTTAGGGTCGGAAAAACAATTCTTTTACCGAAACAAAATGGAATTCGGGTTTTCTGATACACGCTGGATGACCGATGCTGAGATTCAATCCGGAGTAGAATTTGATAATAAAAATGCTTTAGGTTTCCATATTCCACGCATGTGGGACAAAATATTAGACATTGAAAAATGTCATTTACAAGAAGATCCATCAAATGCCATTCGTAACGAAATCAAACGTTTTGCTACCGATAATGATTTGGAATTCTTCAATGCTCGAAACCATACCGGTTTGTTGCGAACTTTGATGATTCGAACCGCTTCTACCGGAGAAATTATGGTGCTCATTCAATTTTACAAAGAAGACAAAGCGCAACGCGAATTGTTATTGAATCACATTTATTCAACTTTCCCACAAATCACTTCGTTACAATACGTGATTAATGGCAAAGCCAATGATACGCTATACGACCAAGATATCAAGCTGTTCAAAGGCAGAGATTATATTTTGGAAGAAATGGAAGGTTTACATTTTAGTATTAATGCCAAATCATTTTACCAAACCAATTCCGACCAAGCCTACGAATTATATAAAATTACCAGAGAATTTGCAGGCTTAACCGGCAATGAAGTCGTTTACGATTTGTATACCGGAACCGGAACTATTGCCCAATTCGTATCCAAACAAGCCCAAAAAGTAATTGGTGTGGAAGCGGTTCCTGAAGCTATTTTTGATGCTAAAGAAAATGCCAAACGCAATAATATTACCAATTGCGAATTTTTTGTTGGTGACATGAAAAATGTATTCAACGATGAGTTTATAGCCCAACACGGACAACCGGATGTCATTATTACTGATCCGCCAAGAGATGGTATGCACAAAGATGTGGTTGAACAAATTCTTAAAATCGCGCCGGATAAAGTGGTGTATGTGAGCTGTAACTCGGCAACACAAGCCAGAGATTTAGCGTTGATGGACGAAAAATACCAAGTAACACGTGTTCGTCCGGTAGATATGTTTCCGCAAACCCATCACGTGGAAAATGTTGTACTTTTGGAAAGAAGATAAAAAATGCAAATTGCTGCTATGAAAAAAATACTGGTTCTGTTACTCCTTGTCCTTTCATTCTCTGGTTGTGAGAAAGACGATATTTGTGTTGATGATACCACACCAAGATTGATTATCGAATTCTATGACGATGCCAATCCGGTGAATACAAAAAATGTAACCAATTTGAAAGTAAAAGGTGATGGCGCCATCGACGACTTAGACTTAGGGACTTTTAATGGTGTGAGTAAAATATACCTACCGCTTAAAAATACCGAAGACATGACCCGCTATAGTTTGATTTTAAACAGTACCAGTACAACAGGCACTAATAATGAGGACTTTTTGCAGTTTGATTACTCCCGCCAAAATGTTTTTGTTTCCAGAGCTTGTGGGTACAAAACCATTTATGAATTGAATTCGCCTAACGGACTTACCCATACCGATGCCACTACACCCGATCAATTATGGATTAGAAACATCAATATACAAACCAATAACATTGAAACCGAAAATGAAGTACATATCAAAATTTACTTTTAGTATAGCCTTGGTATTGCTTTCATTAACAGGCAATGCACAAGAAGAAACCAAAAACAAAAAAGACAGCATTTCTCCTAAAATGGAACGTTATGGGTTACGACTTGGGTTGGATTTATTCAAGCTTTCCCGTTCGTTTTACGAAAAAGACTATCGTGGTTTAGAACTCGTTGGTGATTACCGCTTAACACGCAAGCATTATTTAGCAGCAGAATTAGGTAATGAAGACAAAACCGTTGAAGACGACCAATTGAATTTTACCACTAAAGGCACCTATTTAAAGGTAGGCTTTGATTATAACAGTTATCAAAATTGGCTTGATATGGAAAATATCATTTCTGTTGGATTGCGTTATGGTGTGAGTAGTTTTAGCCAAACATTAAACAGTTATGATTTATACAATCCGAACCACTATTTTGAGGATGCACCCACTATTTATCCGAATCAAAAGTTTAATGGTTTATCAGCGCAATGGATTGAAGTGGTAGCCGGAATGAAAGCCGAAGTATTTAACAATGTATTCGTAGGTTTTAGTTTTAGATTAAACCGATTGGTGACTCAAAAACAGCCTGATAACTTTGAAAATCTATACATTCCCGGTTTTAACCGAACCTATAATGGTGATTTTGGCGTAGGCTTTAACTATACCGTTTCTTATTTTATACCTCTATACAAATCAACTGTGAAGGCTAAAGCTAAAGCAGATGACAAAGCAAAAACCAAGAAAAAGAAATAGCTAAAGTTGCTTAATTCCTTTGATGAAAATCCATTTCATAAAAATCTTTTCTCCTTCTTGTGTTTTAATAGCTTGGAATTTTGGAGCCAATATTGTCCCAACAATAAATGCTGTAACCGGCAACCAAAGTCCAACTAAATTACTATAAAGCGCTAAAAGAAAACGAACTAATACAAAAATCGTGGCGAAACAAATTAAGTTATAAAGTAATGCTTTTGTCTTGTTGTTCATGGTATTTATTTTTGTGTGTCAAAGATAAGCAAATTATCAAATGACCAAAATTCTATTGAAATTAGTGTTTTTATAGTACTCATTCTCAGACAATACAAGAGAATACGCAATATTTAATTCCACTTTTTACGCCTAAAATAAGTCGATTCCAACTCTAATCGGAATGTTTTATGTTAATTAACATTTGTTTTGGTTAAGAATTGTTATTTTTGGTATACCCAAATTTACATAAATTTAAAACTGCAGGAACTATGAGCAATGGCTATAACTACTCCGTCGATTTAAAAAACACCACAAAAACTGCGAAAACAGTAGTGTTGAAACAAGTCTCTCAAGACAACCACGAGGTTGCTATTTTTGAATTTCCAAGTAATGACATTGATAGTATCATTGAAGCATTGTATACTTCCAAAAAAAGTTTAAATGAACAAAATGCTTTCTATCTTAGTCCTTATGAAGAAATCAACCCAATTATATTAGATACTTTGGTAGAATTGTTTTTCTCAGGCATCAGTATTACTGACTTGTCATCACAGTATAACATTACTGAGCACTTAATTAAAGTGAATTTAGAAAAAAAAGGCATAGTGCTGTTTGATGAATTTTAACGTTCCATCTTTTGCCTTAATAAAGTACAAAAAACATCCAACTCTGGGTGTTTTTGTTTTTTAAGGAAACTTTAAAAATAGGAATGCTTTTTGTATCAAAAATAGATTATTTTTGACTATCAAATTAATTACCCAAAGCACTTGTTTATGAAGAAATTATTGGTTGCAGTTGTATTATTTTGCTTTTCAATTCAAGCTAAAGCCCAAAATGGGTATGAAATTACCATAGATTTAAAAAATTGTAACGACTCATTAGCTTACCTCACTTTTTACCGTTTTGACAAAACTTTAATTAAAGATACCTGTACCAGTATCAAAAACGGGCGAATTATTTTTACAGGCAAAAGCAAATTGGATACCGGAATCTATTCGTTAGTTAGCCAACAAAAAACCATTCTCTTTGATTTTTTTGTAGATGATGATACCCAAAAAATACAGTTGCAAAGTGAAGCCGGACCCAATATTACAAAAGAATTAATCGCGCTTAATTCCAACAGACAAAACGATTTTTTTAGTTATATCAAATTTCTAGGCGAAAAAAACAAAGCCTTTTTTGATTACAAACAACAACATGTATTGGCAACCAAAAGCGATACCCTAGACCTCCAAAAAAAACAAAAAGAATTAGAGGACAATATTGTGGAGTATGAAGACAGCTTCATTGCTAAAAATCAAGGGAGTTATATTGCCAAAGTGTTGAACCTAAAAATGGAGAAAACCCTCAAAAATATCCCAACTGCTTCTAACGGAAGACCTGACAGTACAGCGGTTTATCGTTATTACAAAAATAATTTTTGGAAAAATGTTGATTTAAAAGACGATGCCATCATGCACAATCCGTTTTTGTTTAGCAAAATGAAAACCTATTTTGACAAAGTAGTGGTGACTCATCCGGATTCTGTTGCCGTGGAAATAGACAAATTTCTCCTTAAAATGAAACCGGAAAGTTTGCTTTTCAAATTAACGTTAGCGCATTTGACTTATACTTATGAATCCTCAAAAATAATGGGGTTTGACAAAGTTTTTGTGCATCTTTCTGATACCTATTTTAAAACCGGTAAAGCCAACGGCATTTATGATGATCAAGATGTTGTGAACAGAATAATCAAACGTGCTGATAAATTAAAACCTTTATTGGTTGGCGCGAAAGCTTCAGATTTATTAATGATTCGAGCGGAAGATTTCAGCAAAATGAAAGCGATGGGTTTTGAAAATGCCAAAAACAGTGATGAAATGACCCAAGTCTTTTACAAAAACGTAAATGAAATCAATAAAATGTGGGTAAAACTCAGCGAGGTCAAAGCAGATTATACCATACTGGTTTTTTGGGACGTTGATTGTGGTCATTGCCAAAAGGAAATTCCGGTATTGGTCAAAGCCTACA
>JBDLVY010000237.1:0-8889 GCA_039804545.1 Bacteroidota bacterium
CAAACTGATACATTGCTTAATGTATCGATGTCAGTTTGTTCAATACTGACTGTAAAATACATATTGTTGGTACAATTTGGTCCGCCACTCGTTGTTGGTACATACAAATAGATTGTTGTAAAAGTATTGATTACAGTTCCGGCTGGTATTAACTGTCCGGTTCCGTTTGGACCAGAATAGTAATTACCTACGGGAAGTTGTGGTAGTGTATATTCGTTGCATTGTGATATATTTAAAGGTTGTTGAATTCCAATTAATACCTCAAAACTATCTTCATCACTACATAGTGTATTACCATTATTAGAGGCATAGATGTAAATGGTTTGACTGGTTGTTAAAACCGTGCCTGGTGCAAGTTGATTACCACTTCCTCCAGGACCTGTATAATAATTCCCAAGTGATAACGCTGGTAAAGTATATGATGTACATTCGAAAACATCAGATCTGTTACCAACTTCTATGGTTGGTATTATGGTAACTGTAAAATTAGTATCTACTATACAAACAGGTTCAATCTCAGTAATAAAATAAAAATATAGTAGTTGAGTTGAAGTAATTACAGTGCCTGCTGGGATTTCTGTTCCTGTTCCACCTGGACCTGTATAATATTTTCCATAGTTCGATGTAGGTACGGTATAACTCCCGCAACGAGTGATATCATCTGGAGTTAAATCGGTAGTATTTATTATGGTTACGGTAAATGATGTATTGGCACCACAAGATTCTGGAGCATCTGAAACATTGTAAATGAATATAGTTTGGGTTTCAGTAATTATATCTCCGGCAAATAAAGGCGTTCCACCTCCATTAATTGCTGTAAAATAGTTTCCGTTTACCAAAGGTTGTAAAGTGTAACTTGAACATACCAATACATTCTCTAAGTCATCAACCAAAGGAGTAGGGTTGATAATCGTGTTAAAACTCGTGATGCTGAAACAATTTGGGTCACTTACATTTTGAACTCTTACATATATTGTTGTATTCGATAATAAAGTGGCCGCTGGATTTACAATTGGATTTACACCATTATTGGCGTTATTTAAAGAAGTATAATAACTTACGATATTGATAGTTGGCGATTGTCCGTTTAGAACTAAAGAAGTTTGTAAATTTAAATTAAAACGAGCATTATTTAAAATTGCTGAACGAGCACATTTAATCATGTCAAGAGGTTGATTAGCTATCGGTCCAGGAGTAACTTGTAATAGGAAAGATTTTACAACATAGCATCCGTTTGTTGGATTTTGAATTCTAACATAAACAGTTTGTCCACTAGCGCTATTAAAATTCAATGGAAGCGGATTCAAATTAGCATCAGCATCGCTTTGTGAGATATGATAAGAAACTGTTGTTGAAGGGTCTAAACCAGCTTTTACAACTGAAGTATTTAAATCTAAATCGAAATTATAGCTTGATGCTCCAGTATCACACTTGAAAATTGTTATAGGATTTTGAGTAGATAATTCAGGATGATATTCAACAATAACTGAATCGGTAATTGGCTGGCAAGAATTAACTGTATTTGTGTAAGTTACACTATAAGTACCGGGTTGATTTACCGTTAAAGAAGGTCCAGTTTCTCCTTCAATGACAACACCATCTTGATACCAAGAAAAAGTATATTCTGAGGCGTTTAAGCTGGTATTTAACGTGTGGGTTGTTCCAAAGCACAGCGCTGTATTATTGTTAGATGTTAAATCTAAACCCAATACATCTTGACCAATATTAAAACTGTCTGAAGAAATAAATATTGCAGAATCTGATTGTGGATCCAATCGATCGGCAATAACTAATTTTATGTGATAAGGTACACCCGGAGTCAAAACAGAAGCTGCGGTCAAAACAGTAGTCTGACCATTAAAGTTTACTGCAGCACTCGAGGCATTTGAACCACCGTTGAAACTTCCAAAATATTGCGGGTTTACTGATGAACATGATGAATTATAAAGATAATCTCTAATGGTTACTACCGAAATTGGATTGGTAGTTCCAGGAACTAAAGCCAAATTGGTTGTGTTACCGGTATTCATATTGGTTAGCAAAAATGCAAAAGCATCTGAATACCGACATTGAAAATTACCATATTCCTCCGAAGCAAAAATAAAGTCAAAACTAAAATGGGATGAAATTGGGGTAAAATCAAATTCCAAAACAGTTGCATTGGTCGAAACCATTGAGATTCCCGATGCTGCTAAAGTGGCTTCCAAGGTAGTATCACCAATCCATGATGCTGATCCGTCATTCAAAATAGAATTATTTGGTCCTTGAGCATTTAGAGCATCACCAGTAGATAAAACTACTCCACTTTGCATTGGAAAATTCGGATTGGTATTTTGAAAATAACCAATTCCGTTTAAAGAACCATAGTTTGAACCTGTTCTCCAGGTTACATTGGTCGCTGAAACACAAGGCGTATTAATTAATACATTATTAACTAATTGTGGTACGGTGTGACTGGTTGTACTTACCGTAATTGGTTGTGAAAAACCAATTACACTGATCAGTAGGCTAATGGTTGCGTATAGTTTTTTCATTTCTTTAGGGGATTTTGACAATACAAATATTGAACAATAATACGTTAAAATGCAAAAAAAATCGATGAAATGCGTAAAATAATTATTTAATACTAAATTATTCTTACAAATATTTAATTTTACAACAACAAATCATCCGTTTTATATTCCTAAAACCAATTCGTCAAAATTTATATTCTAATGATTATCTTTGCCCACTTAAAAGAATTACCATGAAACTTTCGCAAATTTTAACCCAACACATTCAAGCAGCCCTACAGGAATTATTCAATGTCAATGTTGATAGAGTAGAGTTTCAGCTGACTCGCAAGGATTTTGAAGGTGATATCACAATGGTCATTTTTCCATTGTTGAAAGTGATTAAAGGCAATCCAATCGAAATTGGTACTAAAGTTGGCGATTATTTGGTGGCTAATGCTGAGGAAGTAGTTCGTTTTAATGTGGTTTCCGGTTTCTTGAACCTAGTGGTTTCAGATGCTTATTATTTGAATTTCTTCAACGAAATCAAAGACAATGTAAGTTTTGGTTTTGTTCCGACTTCGTCTAATAATAAGGCGGTAATGGTAGAATATTCTTCCCCTAATACCAATAAACCATTGCATTTAGGCCATGTTCGAAACAATCTTTTAGGGTATTCAGTAGCGGAAATAATCAAAGCTTCGGGCAAAAAAGTATATAAAACTCAAATCATCAACGATCGAGGTATTCATATCTGCAAATCGATGTTGGCTTGGCAAAAATTCGGCGAAGGCCAAACACCGGAATCAACAGGTTTAAAAGGGGATAAGTTGGTGGGGAATTTCTATGTTAAATTTGACCAAGAGTACAAAACCCAAATCAACAATCTAATTGCGCAAGGTAAAACGGAAGATGTAGCTAAAAAACAAGCGCCAATTATTGTAGAAGCCCAACAAATGCTACTCGATTGGGAAGCCGGAAAGCCGGAAGTAATTGAGCTTTGGAAAAAAATGAACCAATGGGTTTACGATGGTTTTGCGCAAACCTATAAAAATTTAGGGGTTGATTTTGACAGTTATTATTACGAAAGCAATACTTATTTGTTAGGCAAAGAAGTTGTCCAATTCGGCTTGGAAAAAGGTATCTTCGAAAAAGATCCTGACGGTTCGGTTTGGATCGACTTAACCGAAGATGGTTTAGACAGAAAAATCGTGTTGCGCTCCGACGGTACAGCAGTTTATATGACCCAAGATATTGGAACCGCGATCCAACGTGTGAAAGATTTTCCGGATGTAGGCGGAATGGTTTACACAGTGGGTAACGAACAAGATTACCACTTTAAAGTGTTGTTTTTAATTTTGAAAAAACTTGGATTTGATTGGGCTGAAAGCCTATTCCACTTGTCTTATGGTATGGTGGAATTGCCTTCGGGAAAAATGAAATCTCGTGAAGGAACCGTTGTCGATGCCGATGATTTAATGGAAGAAATGACTGAAACTGCCGGAAGAATCTCAACAGAGTTAGGGAAATTGGAGGGTTATACTGCAGAAGAGAAAGCTCAACTTTTCAGAACCATTGGTCTTGGTGCTTTAAAATATTATATATTAAAAGTAGACCCCAAAAAGCAAATCCTATTCAACCCGGAAGAATCGGTTGATTTTGCCGGAAATACTGGTCCGTTTATTCAATATACTTACGCACGAATCCAATCCATTTTGCGCAAAGCCAATTTCGATTTGAAAGTGACCACAACGGCAATCGAACTTCACGAAAAAGAAAAAGAATTGCTGAAACAAATCGAACTATTCCCCGAAGTGATTCAAAATGCAGCGCAAAACCACAGTCCGGCGCTCATTGCCAATTATACTTATGAACTCGTGAAAGAATACAACTCGTTCTACCAATCGGTTTCTATTTTAGGCGAAGTAGATTTGAATAAAAAGACTTTCAGAGTCCAACTTTCCAAAAAAGTGGGAGAAACAATAAAAGCAGCATTCAAGTTATTAGGAATTGAAGTTCCGGAAAGAATGTAAAAAAAATAAGGTCGGGTTTTCCCGGCTTTTTTTTGGTTAAAAGCTGAGTTTTATGTTGAAGTTAGGCGTCATTTCGAGCGAATAAGTATCAACGCTTTCCACTGAATTATCGGCGGCATTTACCCGGTAAAAACGATTCAAACTGTTTTTGGTGTTGAGCAAATTCAGTAAGGAAACCGCAGTTTGTAAGGTGGTTTTTTCTCCCAATTTCCAATCTTTTGAAGCCGAAAAATTCACCTGAAAATAGTCCTTTAACTTAGAATTATTGGGCAAATTATACACAATGTCAGGATTGGCAGTAGTCACGGTAAAAGCTTTTGGAGTGGTAATTGGTCTGCCGGTATGCCATTTGGCTCCCAAAGCCAATTTTAGTTTTTGCCATTCGTAAATTCCGGCCCAAGAAATAGCATGGGAAATGTCGTAATTGTTAGGGAATGAAGTGTTCAACAATGCGTCAAAGTCATATTGGTTGTCATTATAGGAATAGCTCAACCAAGTGTAAAATCGATTATAAGATTTTTGAATCAAAAACTCGGAACCAAAAACCTGATAATTCCCAACTGTTTTTTCCAATTCAAATTGGTTCTGAAAACCCTGGCTGCTGCTGGTAATTCCGGTCACTTTTTTATAGAAATTGTCTAATGTCAGTAACCAATTCTTCTTTTTAAAACTCAAGCCTATGGAAACCTGATGGCTTTTTTGAATCGGTATCGTCGAATTGTTGGCTAATGTCCAACGCCTTTTTTCTACACCCAAAAAATCTTGTTGTAAATCAATAATTTGCGATAGGGTTTGGCTTTTTTGTTCGCCCAAAATTTCCAATCGCAAAGCTGAAGTCAAAGCTTGGTTGAATTGTACTCTGGGTTCTAAAACAAAGAAACCAAATTTGTCAAAGTAATTCCCGCGCAATCCAACTTTGAGTACTGTTTTTTTATTTTCGGTTTCAAAAATTCCTTCGGCGATTCCAACATGCGTCAGCAAAACATTGGTAATGGTTCTGGAGAAAAAAGGTAGGTTGATTTCGTCAAAATTGGTTATCCCAATCTCATTAAACTGATAACCGGAATTCAAGGTTATTTTGTTAGAAATCACATTGGAATTACGCACCTGAAAACCGGTGTCTAATACTTTATTTTTTTGGTCTAAAACTTGGTTGCTTTCTATTGTTTCATTGGACGAATTCAAGTCGTAACTCGAAAAATAGGCTTTAAATTCTGTATAATGTTTGTTAGTCCATTGTGTTTTCCATTGAATTGTTCCTCCAAAATTTTCTTGTTCTAAAGTACTGCTTCTGTTTAAGTCCACCGAAGACTGATTGAATTTTAAGGTGTTTTCAATAGCTATAACATCTATATTCAAGTCGTTTTTAGCATTTATCTTTTGCTGAAATTGAGCCGTAATGTCGTAAAAATAAAAATTCACATCGCTTTTATAATCCAATACTTCATTGGTGTTCAAATCAGTGATTATCGTATTCTGAAATATTCTGTCGCTGTACTTTCGATAGGTTGGTGATTTGAAAAAATCGGTCAATGAGCGTCTGGCTGACAAGGTCAGATTGGCTTTCTCCGAAACTTTGAGTTTAGAGTAAAATTCAGCACTGATGAGGTTGGTGCTAATACTACTGTTACTTGCTTCAACCGAGTTGGTGCGTGAAGAAATATCTACTAAACTTGAAACACTTTCCCCAAAAAAAGCCGAACTACCGTTTTTGGTAATTGATATCGTTTGTGCCAATGAAGGATTGAATGCTGAAATTAGTCCAAAAAAATGTCCCGTTTGAAACATCCGAATGCCATTCCAAAGGAACAGATTTTGGTCGTGTGTCCCACCGCGAACATTAATGTTGGATATGCTTTCATCAACACTAATTATGCCCGGAACTTGTTGCATGGTTTGTAAAACGTCGGGCTCAATTAAACCCGGAAGTATCCCAAATTTTTTTGGCTTCACTTCAATCGTGCCGTCATTTTTTTTTGTGATTCCGGTGGTCAAATAGCGTTGTGTTACTACTTCCTCTAAAGATTGCATTACGGATAGGAGTTTGAATTTCGGACAACCAACCACATACAAATCTTCTGGGTTGATCGTAAATCCATGGTAACTTTGGTGTTGCACCCTTATGTTGGCTGAGGAAACTTTCGGCAATTCAAAATAACCGTTGACATCAGTAAAAATAGAAATATCGGCTTTGTCAATTTTGATGATGGCGTTTTCTATGCCTTTTTCGGTTTCTGCATCAAGCAAAAAACCACAGAGTGGCTTGTCTAATTTTTGGTTGTTGTAAATGCTGTAATACTTATTAGCGATGCGTTTGAATTGTAGCTTGGTTTCCTTTTTTAAATAATCAATTTTTTGTTCCAATGACCATTTTCTATCAGGTTCTGCCAAAGTAAAAACCACAACTTCATCTTCAAGATAACTGAATTTGATATCGTGTTGCTGACTAATTTGCGCCAAAATATTTTTCAATGGAATGACTTTCTTTTCTCCTTGTGCCAAGCTGTAGGCAAAAGAAAAGAGACAAATAAAAAGAGAATAGACTAATCTATTTTTGAGCATCAACCGCTGTTAAGATGAATTTGTTTTTACTCACTTTAATAGGTTTTAAATGGTAACTTGAGTACAAAATCTCTAAGGCATTGTCAATATTTTCAACAGGAATAGTTCCGGAGAATAATTGTGAATTACCATTTGATTTCAATTCCAAAGTTACATTAAAATGACGTTCAAATTCACTTACAATTGATTTTAAATCTTCTTGATAGAAAACCAGTTCATTATTGAGCCATTCCGGATTTTGAACTGTGCTCTGCGGAATTTCGATGGCTTTACCGTTATCAAAAGCAATGCTCATGCCTTTGGTGATTATCAATTCTTGGTTCCTGTAATTTACTCTTACCTTGCCTTCGTAACAAGTGACATCAAAACGGTTGTCGCGTTGTTTTACGTTGAATTGTGTTCCCAAAACGGTTACTTTCCCCAAAGAAGTATTGACTTCAAATTTTTGGCCTTTGGCTACTTTAAAATAGGCTTCTCCCGAAAGGGTTAAGGTTCTATTGTTGTCCCAATTCCATTTTTTATATTCAATTTCAGAACCCGAATTTAAGACAACTTCCGATTGGTCAGGTAATTGAAAAGTGCTTTGTGCACCATTTTGGGCCATCTCTGTATTGGTGGAGAAATTTTCAATCCCAAAAAGCAATCCAAAGCCAACGACTAAAATCGCAGCTACTCTAAACAGCCAATTTTGGGTTATAGAAATGGTTTTTATTTCTTTCTTGGGTGATGCTATTACTTTTGATAAAGCCATTGACTCATCAAAAGTTGGTATTTCCAATTCAGCAGAATATTTTTTGATTTTATCATATATAGCAAAGTCTGGCTCAGCCTGGAATGCTGTCAGTTCTTCTTCGGTCATTTCACCCGAAAGCCATTTTGCTAATTTGTAATTTTCTTCCATGTTTTCTTGCCTTTCCCTATTTAAACAAATTTATTTTATTTTACCCTACTTAAAATAATCAAACTCTTTGCGCAATACAATCAAAGCCAAATGAATGCGCTTTTCAACAGCTTTCACAGAAATATTAAGTTCGGTGGCAATCTCAGCATATTTTTTTCCGTCAATACGGTGCATCAAAAAAGCTACCCGTTGGGTTTCATTGAGATTTTGAATCGCGTTTGATAATTTGGTTTTGAATTGGTCTTCTTCTAATATAAATTCGGGATTTTCATTAGTCATTTCACTTTTTCCCGAATTTTTAGCATAATTAAGGACTACTTTTTGATGCGCAATAACATTCAAAGAGGTGTTATTGGCAATGGTATAAATATAAGATTTGGCCTTTTCTATAGGCACATCGGCACAATTTTGCCACAATTTGATAAAAGCTTCTTGGGTAATATCTTCGGCTTGGTCTTCGTTGCCAAACTTATAATAGAGATAATTTCGTAATGCTTTGGCATGGCTTTTAAAGAACCCGGAAAAAATGGTTTCCTTGCAAATTCCTGATAATTCCTCTTTTGACATACTATTTTATGGCTTAGTATTTTGGTAAAAATAATTATTTTTTTTAACTAAAGTAGGGTAATTTTGTAAATGAATGTTTTACTATCAAAATCAAAGCAATTATTGTTCTATGAAAGCAATCAGATACATAATTTTTGGATTTATATTTTTATCTTTTGTCAGTTGTCAAAAAGAAGAAGAAACCGTTATTCAAGACAATACCGAGAGTTTTGTCGTTGATGAACCCATTGCCGGTTTGTTGTCAAGAACATCACAAAACCCAACTTCTATTGACAATGTTTTAGATAATTCGAGTTGTTTTAGTGTGCAATTGCCAGTAACGGTTCTTATAAAC
>JBDLVY010000238.1:0-10275 GCA_039804545.1 Bacteroidota bacterium
TTTGGAGTTGCCAAAACAATGCGCAATCAAAAACGGTAACCCAAACCACAGAAAACACGACAACGATGAACACAGCAATTAAAGCAGAAACTATTTACCAGTTCAAGGTAAAAGATTTATACGGAGAGGAATTTGACTTTGCCACCTTAAAAGGAAAAAAAATACTAATTGTCAATACCGCTTCAGAATGTGGATTAACGCCACAATACAAAGATTTAGAAGCCATCTATAAAAAATACAAAGACAAAAATTTTGTAATTGTTGGTTTTCCTGCTAATAACTTTGGCGCACAAGAACCGGGCAGTAATGAAGAAATTGCCAAGTTTTGTGAAATGAATTACGGCGTAACATTTCCAATGATGAGCAAAGTCTCTGTTAAAGGTGATGACAAAAACGAAGTATACCAATTCTTAACCCAAAAAAGTAAAAACGGTTTACAAGACAGCGAAGTAGAATGGAATTTCCAAAAATACTTAATCAATGAGCAAGGCCAATTGGTCAAAGTATTATCGCCAAGAGTATTGCCAACCGACGCCGATATTGTGGGTTGGATCAATGAAAAGTAACAAAATTGTATTTTCAATGTTAAACCTGATGAAGTCATTCATCAGGTTTTTTGTTTTAAAATAATCGACAAACATCACTGTCCACGTGGTTTAAAGAGTTTTTTTTCCGTTTAACGATTTTTAAATCATTGTAAAATTATTGTTAGTAGTTTTGAAATAGATATCAACTACCACAATGATAATAATATGAAGAATATTTTCAATCCAGTATACAGAGAGGATTATTTAGAAGGTTATGCAAGCGGTCATAATCCTTACATTACCATCTCTGAAGATAAAAATGAAGCTTATAAATTTGGTTTCGAACAAGGAAGATTAGAATACGAAAGACTGAATGGCAAAATAACTTATGGAATTCCGCAATTAATCGTAACCAACAAGGTATTAGAAGATTTTCTTTTAGCCGGAATGTTGGGAATGGATATTGATTCTGAAGGCTATACCGGTTATCAAATTGATGTCATTCAGAAATGGTACCAAAGCGGAGTAGAGAAATACAACGCCAATCAAAGCAATTATTTGATTTCTATATTAGAAGAGAACGGCATCGAAATTGCCTGACAAATACCCCCTGACTTTTTTTTAAAAAACCGATGAAACCCTCATCGGTTTTTTTGTTTTAATGCGGTGACTTCTATTTCAATTTTCATACGACTGTCGGCTAAACCAGCAGCAATCATGGTAGCAGCCGGACGAATATCCCCGAAATATTTTCTGAGTATGGGCCAACAATCTTTGAACTCATCTGCGTTGGGCACGATGTAAAGCACGCGAACAACATCGCTTATCTCGGCCTCTGCCTTGGTCAAAGCAGCTATAATGTTTTTAAAACACTGTTCAGCTTGTTCTTCAATAGTATCTGAAATGGTCATGTTGTCGTAATCAAAACCGGTGGTTCCCGACACAAAAATCCAATCGCCTTGAACCACAGCTCGGGAATATCCTATTTGGGTTTCAAAAGTTGAGCCCGAACTAATGAGTTGTTTCTTCATGACTATAATATTTTGTTGAATTATAAAAGCTTCAAATGGTTTAGCTATGTGGTTGCAAAAATTTATTCCAACATCAATTGCATAATTTGTGAATGCAACCAACGGTCAAATTTAAAACCGGTTTCTTTAAGCACCGCAACTGTTTTAAATCCAAATTGCTCATGAAAGGTCACACTGCCTTGGTTTTCAGAGTCGATCACGGCTATCATTGTATGCAAATGTTGTTTTTTGGCCAAATCAATAAGATTTTCCATAATGATTTTACCAATGCCTTTTCCGTGATAGTCATTGTCAACATAAACCGAATGCTCCACAGTAAAACGATAGGCTTCTCGAAAGCGAAACTCACTGTAATAACCAAAACCAACAACTTTTTCATTGATAACGGCAACAATCACAGGAAATCCTTTCTTTAGTTTGTCTTCAAAAATGGATTCTTGCAGCGCCAAAGTCCGCGGATGATAATCATATAAAGCAGTTGAATGCAAGATGTTATAATTGATGATGGCCACTATAGTTTGTGCATCTTCTTTTCGATAAGGTCTGATCCTAATTTCCATGGGGTAAAAGTGTATTCAAATGTAATAAAACTATTCAATAGTATTGAAAAACCTACACAACTTTGTACCTTTGTATTCCATATTAAGCAACAATGATTTATCCTAAAATACCTTTAGCACAAAGCATTATTGAAATTTGTTATGCCAAAGGAGTTCACGATATAGTTATTTCACCCGGTTCGAGAAATGCACCGTTGACTATTGGTTTTACCAATAATCCACAATTTTCCTGTTACAGCATTGCTGACGAGCGTTGCGCTGCTTTTTTTGCTTTGGGTATTGCCCAACAAAAACAAAAACCGGTCGCGGTAATATGTACTTCGGGTTCAGCTTTGTTGAATTATTATCCTGCTTTTGCAGAAGCTTTTTACAGTCAAATCCCTTTCATTGTAATTTCGGCAGACAGACCGTTTGATAAAATTGATATCGGTGATGGACAAACTATTCGTCAGGAAAATGTCTTTGCCAATCACTCGCTTTACAATGCCAATTTGCTGGAAGAAGCCTCAGCAGAAAATGATTTGTTTATCAATGAAGCCATTAATTTAGCTACTGTCCAAAAAGGTCCTGTTCATATTAATGTGCCTTTTGAAGAACCACTGTATCAAACAACGGAGCAATTGCTGGTTGATGTAAGTGTAATAGGTGTAAAGATTCCTGCCCGAACTGTAAGTGTTGAGGATGTTATTGCTTTCTCAACTTTATGGAACCACAGTGAAAAAATTTTGGTTTTAGTAGGCGAGTGTGCTCCCAATTCGGTGGAACAAAAATGGATTGACCAACTGGCTGCTTTTCCTTCTGTTGTGGTGCTGACTGAAACTACTTCAAACCTGCATCATCCGAGTTTTATTAACAATATTGATACGCTTATAACTCCATTTACCGAAAAAGAGTTTGCCGAATTGCAACCTAAAATTCTGCTTACTTTTGGAGGAATGATTGTTTCCAAAAGGGTGAAAGCCTTCTTGAGAAAATACAAACCCAGTCACCATTGGCATGTTGACGAACTGAGAGCTTACAATACTTTTGGGGCTTTGACACAACATTTTGTGGTGAGTCCAAATCAGTTTTTTAGTCAGTTCATGCCTCACTTAAAAGTAGTCGAAAGTCTCTATAAATCAACTTTTGAAGCGATTCACCAAGACCGAAAAGCCAAACACATTGATTATTTGGACCAAGTAAAGTTTTCCGATTTAAAAGCCTTTGAAAGTATTTTATCGGCTTTGCCTAAAAATAATCAACTCCAAATCAGCAACAGTGCCGCTATTCGTTATGCACAATTGTTTGATATTGAAAAAACGATACAGGTTTTTTGCAACCGAGGAACAAGCGGTATTGATGGCAGTACTTCAACAGCCATTGGAGCAGCTGTTGGTAGCGGCATCCCCACAGTTTTAATCACCGGAGATGTTGGTTTTTTGTATGATAGCAATGCGCTTTGGAACAATTATATTCCCAGAAATTTTAAAATTATTCTCATGAACAATGGCGGTGGTGGTATTTTCAGAATTCTTCCGGGTCATGAGGAAACGGAGACTTTTAATACTTATTTCGAAACGTCACACTGTCTGACTGCAGCACATTTAGCCAAAATGTACCAATTGGATTATATCACGGCCAGCAATGAAGACACTTTGACTAAAGGATTGAAACAATTGTTTGAAAACAACGACCAACCTGCGATATTAGAAGTTTTTACCCCAACGCGAGAAAACAATAAAGTACTATTGAACTATTTCAAAGCCTTGGTCTAAATGTATATCTTTACTAAACTGAAACCACTTAGAAACATAGAAATTACGATCAGATTGCTGTAATTTCTAAACGAAAGAGAAACACTTTGACGGCATAAATAAAAAACTATGTGTCTCTGTGGTTGAAAAAAAACAATAACACTGTGAGCCAAACCAATAAACTAAAAATATTCAACGACCCGATTTATGGGTTTATTACTATTCCCAATTCGTTGGTCTATGATTTAATTCAGCATCCTTATTTTCAACGTTTGCGTCGTATTTCCCAGATGGGTTTGTCGTATTTGGTTTATCCCGGCGCACACCATACGCGTTTTCACCATGCCCTTGGCGCAATGCACATGATGCAACAGGCAGTGGAAGTTCTTCGTTTTAAGGAAGTTTCTATTTCTAAAGAAGAAGAAAATGCATTGTTAATTGCGATTCTTTTGCACGACATTGGGCACGGACCGTTTTCACATGCGATGGAACACAGCATTGTAGAAGAAGTCAATCACGAAGCCATATCCTTGTTGTTTATGAATAAGTTAAACGAAGAATTTGGCGGACAATTGCGTTTGGCCATCCAAGTTTTTAAAGGAGAATACCATCGAAAATTCATGTTGCAGTTGATTTCAAGTCAGCTCGATATGGACCGAATGGATTATTTGAAACGCGACAGTTTTTATTCAGGTGTGGCAGAAGGGAATATTAATTCTGACCGTTTAATCCAAATGATGACTGTAGTGGATGACGTTTTGGTGATGGAAGAAAAAGGGATTTATTCGATTGAAAAATTCCTGATGGCACGCCGATTAATGTACTGGCAAGCCTATTTACATAAGACCAGTTTGGTCGCCGAATTGACATTGACCAAAACATTACAAAGGGCCAAAGAGTTGTTGCAAAAGGGAATTGAAGTTGAATGTAGTCGGCCGCTAAAACACTTCATGGAGCGCAAAGTTACCCTTGAAAATTTTTCAACTCATGATTTAGATACTTTTGCGCAATTAGATGATTTTGATATCATTAGTGCTTTAAAGGTTTGGCAGTTTCACGAGGATTTTATCTTAAGCAGTTTGAGTAAAATGATCATCAACAGAGACTTGTCGAAAATCAAACTCAATAGCGAAAAATTCCCGGTGGAAGTCCTACAGGAAATGTCGGCGCGCTTTGCCAAAGAAAACCACATCACCATTCAAGAAGCCAAATATTTTATCTTTAAAGGAAAGATTAAAAATCAGGCTTACAGTAAAGAGGCTGAACCGATTCGGATTTTGAAGAAAGACCGAACGATTGAAGATGTCGTAGAAGCTTCAGATCAATTGAATTTAAAGGCATTGTCAAAACCCGTAACCAAGTATTTTATCTGTTATCCTAAACTACTGGCCGAGATTTAACATTAAATATTTTTTTATACTTTTGTCGGAATGAAACGAACTACCTATATTTTGATACATTCATTAATTATTGCCTTGGGTGAGTTCTATCTTATTACTATTAAAAACAAAATAGCATAAGATGAAATTTACAGCAGCTCAAATAGCGGGAATATTAGAAGGCGTGGTTGTTGGAAACCCAGAGGCCGAAGTTTTCAAGTTGTCAAAAATTGAAGAAGGTACTAAAGGTTCGCTAACATTCTTATCCAATCCGAAATACCTCAATTATATTTACTCCACCGAAGCCTCAATCACCATTGTAAACAATACTTTTGAGCCTGAAAATGACATTAAAACTACTTTGATTAAAGTAGAAGATGCTTACCAAGCTTTCTCTAAGTTATTAGAATATTACAATCAGGTAAAACTAATGAAATCGGGGATTGAACAACCTTCAGTGATTTCAGAGAATGTCACTTACGGGGAGAATTTATATTTGGGCAGTTTTAGTTACCTTGGCAAGAATGTCGTTATTGGGAACAATGTAAAAATTTACCCGAATACTTTTGTTGGCGACAATGTTACAATAGGGGATAACACCATCCTTTTTGCCGGTGTTAGAGTGTATTCAGAATCAATTATTGGAGCCAATTGTGCCATACATTCGGGCGCTATCATAGGGTCAGACGGATTTGGTTTTGCGCCAACCGAAGATGGTTCCTACAGTAAAATACCCCAAATAGGAAATGTAATTATGGAAGATGATGTTGATGTTGGTGCTTGCACTACAATTGACAGAGCAACTCTAGGGTCAACCATAATTCGAAAAGGCGTTAAACTAGACAATCACATTCAGGTTGCCCACAATGTTGAAATTGGGGAAAACACCGTAATTGCAGCTCAAACGGGCATTGCAGGTTCAACTAAAATTGGTAGTAATTGTATGATTGGTGGTCAAGTTGGGATAGCCGGACATTTGACTATTGGCAATAATGTTAGAGTTCAAGCCCAATCAGGTATTGGAAAAAATATAACCGATGGTGAAACGATTCAAGGTTCACCGGCTTTCAATTATGCGGACTACAGCAAATCGTATGTTCATTTCAGAAACTTACCGAAGATAGTAGCCGATATAGATGAATTAAAGAAAAACAAATAACAAATTAACAAATGAGCATACCCATGGTTAAACAGAAAACCATCCAAAACGAAGTTTCCTTAACCGGTGTTGGATTACATACCGGAAAAGAAGTTAAAATGACTTTTAAACCCGCACCTATTAACAATGGCTTTACTTTTGTCAGAGTTGATTTGGAAGGAAGCCCAATTATTGAAGCGGATGCCAATTATGTGGTCAATACACAAAGAGGAACCAATCTGGAGAAATTAGGTGTAAAAATTCAAACTTCTGAGCACGTGCTTGCGGCTTTTGTAGGTTGTGATGTTGATAATGTAATTATTGAATTAAACGAATCAGAGCCACCAATTATGGATGGTTCTTCTAAGTTTTTTGTGGAAGCTATTGAGAAAGCCGGAGTTGTAGAACAAGAGGCTGAAAGATATTATTATGTGGTAAAAGAAGTGATTTCATTTACTGATGAAACTACCGGAAGTGAAATTTTAGTCATGCCTTCAGAGGATTATCAAGTAACTACTATGGTTGATTTTGGGACTAAAGTTTTAGGTACTCAAAATGCAACTTTAAAAAACATAGCCGATTTCAAAACAGAAATCTCCGATGCCAGAACTTTTAGCTTTTTGCACGAACTGGAGACTTTATTAGACAATGGTTTAATTAAAGGAGGCGATTTAAACAACGCTATTGTTTATGTGGACAAGGAGATTTCTGAGAAAACCATGAACAACTTGAAAGTAGCTTTCGGAAAAGAAAATATTTCAGTAAAACCCAATGGAATTCTCGACAATTTGACCTTGCATTATCCTAATGAAGCGGCGCGTCACAAATTGTTAGATGTTATTGGCGACTTAGCTTTGATCGGAACCCGAATCAAAGGAAAGGTAATTGCGAATAAACCCGGACACTTTGTCAATACCCAATTTGCCAAAAAGCTTTCTAAAATCATCAAAATCGAACAAAAGAATCAAGTTCCGGTTTATGATTTAAATGAAGAACCTTTGATGGATATTCATCAAATTATGAATATTTTACCGCATCGTCCACCATTTTTATTTGTTGACCGAATTATCGAAATGTCACAGAGTCATGTGGTTGGTTTGAAAAATGTAACGATGAACGAAAGTTTCTTCGTTGGTCATTTCCCTGAAGCACCGGTAATGCCTGGTGTTATCATTGTGGAAGCGATGGCACAAACCGGAGGAATCTTAGTGTTGAGCACCGTTCCCGATCCTGAAAATTACTTGACTTTCTTTATGAAAATAGACAATGTGAAGTTCAAACACAAAGTACTTCCCGGAGATACTTTGATATTCAAATGTGACTTGATTACCCCAATCAGAAGAGGAATTTGTCACATGCAAGCCAAAGCCTATGCCAACGGAAAGTTAGTGGCCGAAGCCGAATTAATGGCGCAAATTGCCAAAAAACAATAATTAATTATAAGTTTATAGTTTGTAGTTTATGGTTGGAAAACGATAAAGACAAACCTCAAAAAACATAAAGTATATGAATCAACCGTTAGCTTATGTACATCCTGGTGCCAAAATCGCTAAGAATGTTGTTATCGAACCCTTTACAACCATTCACAACAATGTAGTGATAGGCGAAGGCACTTGGATAGGCTCCAATGTGACTATTATGGAAGGCGCACGTATCGGAAAAAATTGTAATATCTTTCCAGGAGCTGTTATTGCTGCTGTGCCACAGGATTTAAAATTTGGTGGAGAAGATTCACTGGCTATTATTGGCGACAATTCAACCATCAGAGAATGTGTGACCATCAACCGTGGTACTATTGCTTCAGGGCAAACGGTAATTGGGAAAAATTGTTTGGTAATGGCCACTGCCCATATTGCTCACGATTGTCATATAGGCGATAACGCAATCATTGTAAACGGCGTAGCTTTGGCCGGTCACGTAATCGTAGGGAATTATGCCATTATTGGTGGTTTGGCTGCGATTCACCAGTTTATCCATATTGGAGATCACGCTATGATTTCGGGAGGTTCATTGGTTCGTAAAGATGTTCCGCCTTATACCAAAGCGGCTAAAGAACCGCTATCTTATGTGGGAATCAACTCGGTAGGTTTAAGAAGACGTGGATTTACTTCTGAAAAAATCAGAGAAATTCAAGATATTTACAGAATATTATACCAAAAAAATTACAATACTTCCCAAGCCATGGCTATCATTGAAGGGGAAATGGAAGCAACTCCGGAACGCGATGAGATTCTTGATTTTATCAGAAACTCTTCAAGAGGAATCATGAAAGGTTACTCAGGTTCTTATTAAAAATTACGAATTACGAATTATCAATTACGAATTATAAAACAAACAAAATGGCATCTACATCAGATATTAGAAACGGCTTATGCATCAAGTTCAATCACGATATTTATAAAATTATCGAATTCCTTCACGTAAAACCGGGGAAAGGACCGGCTTTCGTTAGAACCAAATTGAAATCGTTAACCAATGGAAAAGTATTAGACAATACTTTTTCAGCCGGACACAAAATAGATACGGTTAGAGTAGAAACCCAGAATTTCCAGTACTTATATGCTGAAGGAGATCAGTTTCATTTTATGAATACAGAAACGTATGAGCAAATCACTTTGGATAAAAACATCTTAGATGCACCGGATTTATTAAAAGAAGGTACGAGTGTAATGGTTCAAATTAATACCGAAACCGATTTGCCTTTATCAGTTGATATGCCGGCTTCTATTGTTTTAGAAGTGACTTATGCTGAACCAGGCGTAAAAGGAAATACCGCTACCAATGCTACCAAACCGGCAAAAGTAGAAACCGGTGCTTCGGTTAACGTACCTTTATTCATTAATGAAGGAGACAAAATTAAGATTGATACCGCTAGCGGTGCTTATATGGAAAGAGTTAAAGAGTAGTAATTTGAAGATTAATTGATTTGAAAATTTGAAGATTTACTTCATTTTCAAATGACCAAATTTTCAAATTTTCAAATTAAAACAAATGAAGTTTCCAAAAATACATACCCTAAAAGAAATAGCAACCATTATCGATTGTCAATATGTTGGCGCCGATGATTTTGCGGTTCATGGCATGAATGAAATTCACGTGGTTGAACCGGGTGATATTGTTTTTGTAGACCATCCGAAATATTACGACAAAGCGCTTGAATCGGCAGCGACTATAGTGTTAATTAACAAAGAAGTCGATTGCCCGGAAGGCAAAGCATTGTTGATTTCTGATGATCCTTTTAGAGACTTTAATAAACTAACCAAGCATTTCCGCCCTTTTGTAGCCGCCAATGCGAGCATTTCTGCTACGGCTCAAATAGGTGAGGGAACGGTTATCCAGCCGAATTGTTTTATCGGACACCATGTATCCATTGGGAAAAACTGTTTGTTGCATGCCAGTGTAATTGTGTATGACAACACGGTAATTGGTGACAATGTAATCATCCATTCGGGGACGATTTTGGGTGCGGATGCGTTTTATTATAAAAAACGTCCGGAAGGTTTTGACCAACTGCTATCGGGTGGAAGAGTCATTGTCGAAGATAACGTTGGCATAGGTGCTTTGTGTACTATTGACAAAGGCGTTACAGGCGATACCACTATTGGTGCCGGAACCAAAATTGACAACCAAGTTCATGTAGGCCATGACACCGTTATTGGCAAAAAATGTTTGATAGCCTCACAAACCGGTATTGCGGGTTGTGTAATCATAGAAGACGAAGTAACCCTTTGGGGACAAGTAGGCACTACCAGCGGCATCACTATTGGTGCGAAAGCTGTTGTTTTAGGTCAAACCGGGGTAACCAAATCTATTGAAGGTGGGAAAAGTTATTTTGGAACTCCTGTAGAAGAATCCAGAGAAAAATTAAAGCAATTGGCTAACGTAAAAAAGATACCTGAAATTTTAA
>JBDLVY010000239.1:0-9641 GCA_039804545.1 Bacteroidota bacterium
TCCAATGTACATGGAAGGACGCATTCTTACGTGCTCCATTCCTTCTAACGCCTGAATACTATCAGCTGAATAATTGTTCTTTTTAATCTCGTCGCTCATATAAATTTATCGTAAAAAATGTGATTTTTGTCTAACACGCAAATATATAAAAACGCACCTGATTTCCTATTGAAAAAAGAGTTTAAAACCCTTAAGTTATTAACATTTTTGATAGGATTTCAACAAAAAAACGCCCGCCAAAAATGACGGACGCTCTTTAACAAACAAACTAAACTTCAATCTAAACCCAGGTAACTACTCCTTGGTTTAATTTTTAAGGCGAACCTTTACTTTTATACTGTTATTTTATCTTTTACGTAAGCATCATCATGCACGTTAGCCACTGCTCTTCCGGAAGGATCATTCATGTTTTTAAATGCCTCATCCCACTCTAAAGCAATTTTGGTGCTACAAGCTACACTGGCTTCCTGAGGAACGCTCAAAGCCGCTGCATCGCTTGGAAAATGCTCATGAAAGATGGAACGATAATAATATTCTTCTTTAGAGTTTGGGGTTTGTATCGGGAACTTGTATTTGGCATTGGCCAACTGCTCATCTGTCACTTCATGAGCCACAACCTCTTTGAGGGTATCAATCCAACTGTAACCTACTCCGTCGCTAAACTGTTCTTTTTGTCTCCAAGCCACACTTTCGGGCAACATGTCTTCAAAAGCTTTGCGCAACACCCATTTTTCCATACGCTCTCCATTGATCATTTTATCTTGAGGATTGATTCGCATGGCAACATCCATAAACTCTTTGTCTAAAAACGGCACTCTGCCTTCAATACCCCAAGCAGCCAAACTTTTGTTGGCGCGCAAACAATCATACATGTGTAATTTGCTAAGCTTACGAACCGTTTCTTCGTGAAACTCTCTGGCGTTTGGCGCTTTATGAAAATACAAATAACCTCCAAACAATTCATCTGAACCTTCACCGGAAAGCACCATTTTAATTCCCATCGATTTAATGACTCTGGCCATCAAATACATTGGTGTCGAAGCACGTATAGTGGTGACATCATACGTTTCAATGTTATAAATCACATCGCGAACTGCATCCAATCCTTCTTGAATTGTAAATTTAATTTCGTGGTGAATGGTTCCCAAATGATCCGCCACTTTTCGGGCGGCAGCCAAATCAGGTGACCCTTCTAATCCTACGGCAAAAGAGTGTAATTGTGGATACCAAGCATCAACCGTATCGCCGGATTCTATTCGTTTTTGAGCGTATTTTTTGGCGACAGCCGAAGTAATAGAAGAATCTAATCCTCCGGAAAGCAAAACGCCATAAGGAACATCACTCATCAATTGGCGGTGGACTGCTGCTTCTAAAGCTTTTTTGATTTCAGCTATGCTGGTTTCATTGTCTTTTACAGCCTCAAATTCGGTCCATTCTCTTTTGTACCATTGCACAAATTCGCCCTCTTTACTTGACATGTAATGTCCGGGTGGAAACAACTGGATTTTGTTACAATATCCTTCGAGCGCTTTTAACTCTGAAGCTACATAAAAAGTTCCATTTTCATCCCAACCAATATACAAGGGTATGATTCCCATATGGTCTCTCGCAATGAAATATTCGTCTTTTTCAACATCATAAATCGCAAACCCGAAAATTCCGTTCATTTCATCAATAAAACCGACTCCTTTTTCTTTGTACAAAGCCAATATTACTTCACAATCACTTTCGGTTTGGAATTCATATTTACCGTCAAATTGTTTGCGCAATTCTCTGTGGTTATAAATCTCACCGTTTGCTGCCAAAACCAATTGTTTGTCTTGACTAAACAGAGGCTGCTTTCCGGAAGCCGGATCGACAATTGCCAATCTTTCGTGGGCCATAATCGCTTTATCATTGCTGAAAATCCCACTCCAATCCGGTCCGCGATGGCGGATGATTTTCGACATTTCCAACACTTTTGGGCGTAAAACTTCTGCTTTTTGCTTTAATTCAAAGGCGCACACAATTCCACACATACTCTTTTCTTTTAATTCTTAATTGTTTATTTAATGAAGCAAAAATCATTTTTTTATATCAAAATAAAAATCAAAAAAAGAATATTAGTTATAAAATAAAACCTTAAATAGAAAATAACAGCAATTATGAAAGTTTAACTTCAGAAAAACACGAAATTCAGTTAAAAATTATCATTCAATGGTTTCAATAGTGTAGTCTTTACCATTAACTGAAACTGAAAAACCCACTTGATTTCCCATTAACTGACTTCCCAATGGCGATTGTGGAGAAAGGGCAAAAAACGTTTTACTCTCGATAGTAATTTTAGGCAAAGCTGCACTGATAAAAAGCAACATACCATTGGCTTGAACCAAACTGCCTAAAGCCACTTTTTGATGTACAGCCGAAGCGTCAATTTTATCCAGAATGGTTTTTTGTTCCAGAATTTCTTTGAGCTTGTGATTGAGTTTTTCCTGTTCTAAATGCATCATCGACAGCGCAATTTCGTGCTTATCTCCGGCAGAACCTTTGGCATCATTTTGCGCATCCACCGTCAAACCGGAAATCATGTCTTGAAAAACATCAATTCGGTCTTGGACTAATTGTTTGTAGTATTGCAGCACTTGTTCTTTCATTGGAAACAAAGAAAGGAAAGACAAAGAGAGGAAAGATGTCTATCATCTATCCTCTTTTAGTCTATTATATATATTTAAAAATCGAATTTATAACTCGCACCACCAAGGACTTGCAAGCCTTGCACCGGATAGTTTAACCAACGTTGGTAATCTTGATTGGCCAAGTTGTTTCCTTTCAAGAAAAATGTCAAGCGCTCTGAATGCTTATAACCTACATGCGCATTCAAATCAAAATAACTGTCGAGAGTTACATTTTGATAAGGATAATCAATTAGGATTGAACTGCGAATGAATTGATCTTTACGTTCTCCTGTAAAAAACAAACTGGTTCCGGCATACCATTTAGGAGTTATGGTCACATCCAAATTAGCGGCCAATTGTATGGAGGGTAAATTCCACGCTTCTTCCAAAGCATCCATCGAATAGCTGCTGAAAGTACCATTAATGCCAAAAGTCACATTTTTGGAAAAATCAGCTTTCAATTCACCATAAAAACTTAGTGTTTTGACATTGTCATACAACACATTAAATGAATTTCCGAAAGTATAGCCATCGCTATTTGAGTTGTTTTCGTCATATCCGTAGCTTTTAAACAAAGGCTTATTTTCTTCATTTAAATAGGAACCGCGAATATTATAACTCACACTATTGGCCAATTTACCTTTTAAACCTACAAAGACATCGTATTTTTGATTGGTTGGCGCTACACCCAAAGTCGGCGCTACAAAGAAATTTTCCTGTACAAAATCGTGATACGAATTTTGTTTCAAAGCACCTTGCACACCGGCGTAGAAAATCATCAAATCGCCCACAACCTTATAGGAACCGGTAACTTGGGGGTAAATAAAGAATTTGCTTTCACCCTGTTCTTGTGCAGCACTGTAGAAAAATCCAACACCGGCATTGACCGTTAAATCGTCTTTTTGAATTTTAATACTGGGTTGAAAACCAACATTGGTAAATCCGTACTTATATCCATTATTTCCGGAAATATCTTGGTCAAATGAACCGCTGATATAATCTAAAACAAAATCAGCCTTTATTTTTTGTTCAATGATGTCGAATTCTAAAGAAGGCTTGGCTACAAATCGATTTTCAGCCGATCCAAAAGCATCCCAAAAACGGCTAAACTTCACCGAACTTTCTTTTAAAACACTGTTCAATCCCAATCTTCCGCCTACATATAAAGTGTGATAGGTTTGTTGCTCATCAATGGTCTCTATCGTAGCGTCAGTTAAAGCTCCGGATGGAATTCCGTACCAATTGTAGATTTGATTTTTATACCCCAAATCGGCATTCCAATTCATGGTTTTGGTTCGACTGCCATAAGTTAAATCTAAGGCTGTGTTCATGAACTTATCATCTAAAACAACGTCTTTAATCCCGCCTTGAGAGGAACTGTGTCGCAACATTCCACCGAAATAATCCGTATTGCTTATGTTTTCAGTCACGAATAATTCAACATTAGCAGTG
Organism: Bacteroidota bacterium; assembly: GCA_039804545.1. GTDB lineage: Bacteria > Bacteroidota > Bacteroidia > Flavobacteriales > Flavobacteriaceae > Flavobacterium. Next base: position 4,107 of record JBDLVY010000239.1, read on the forward strand.
CCATAATTTCCGGCAGCTAATGTCAAATAATTGCTGAAGATCTTCTCTTCGGGCGATTTGTCTACATTGGCCGCTTTTCCTTTAGAAGGCGCAAAAGTGGAAGCCACGGGAAATGAAAAAATATTGTATTTAATATTTTCTTTTTTCTGGGTTTCTTCGTCGTCTAAAGTCGGCGTTTCTTTTACTTTAAAAGCATCCGAAATGGTTGGCGTATAAGGTTTAACCACGTTTACCACTTCGGTGCCTATGTTGTCGTCTTTCTTTTGGGCCAAAACCATTTGCGTCAAAAAAAGAACAGCTGTTATATATTTTATTTGTTTCATATCTATTTAAAAATTACTCAGAAATTCACAGAGATTTATTCGGTTATTGAGGAATTCGTTTTGGCAGCTTCGCCTTTGATAAAATCTAATTCGGTTTGGGCTTCGGCTACGACATCCTCAAAAGACGCAAAGTTTTTAATTACGCTGTCTAAAATTGATGTGGCGCTGAAATTGTCTTTCATTTGGTAATAATTTTTGGCCATCACAATTAATCCTTTAGCACCAAAATATTTATAACCCGAATAGTCTTTGGCCAATTTTTGAACCGTTTTATTCGACTCTTCATATTTACCATCTTTATTTTTGAAATGCGCCTCATAATACAAAGCTTCGGCAGCTAATTCACCTTTGGCGATGGTTAATAATTTGGCGTAAGCCGAACGCGCTTTTACTTCATCATTCACTTGAATGGCAGCACGAGCTACTATTATCTGCGCATCACTTTTTACTTTATTGTCGGTTTTTGGATTGGCCAACACTTTGTCGGCGTAAACCACAGCATTCGCATAATCCTTTAGGTCATAATAAGCACGCATCAAATTGGCTTGCGCAAAAGTCACGTTCTGTGGAAAATCGGCTTCTGTTTCCAAACGTTTTAAGATTGGAGTCGCTTTGGTATAATCGTTTTTCTTCAAATGAATTTCGGCCAAACGCGCTAAGGATTGCTCCGTAAACTCACTTCTAGATTTGCTGATAACATAATCGTAACCCGCAATTGAATTGCCTTCCAAACCATCAGCATAATAGGATTGTGCCAAATAGAAATTGGCTTTCAACGCATGAATTCCGTTAGGGAATTTAGAAACATAGCCGCTCAAACTTGAAATAGCTTGTTTGGTATTGTTTTGTAAATATTGTTTTTCGGCTGCTTCGTAAGTATCGTTATCCAACTCGGCATCGCTTACTTCAACGAAATCTAAAGTTCTCACCCAAGACGCATATTCATCTACTTTTCCGTTGTCCATATAAATCAATCGCGCGGTGGAAACTGCTTCCAAGGCTTCAGGGCTTTTTGGATAATCGGCAGCCACTTTTTTAAATTTGGCAATCGCTTGTTCGTCTTTTTGCGCGTTGTAATACACCAATCCCTGACGCAGAACAGCTTTTGAGGCAAACGAACCGTTTTTGAATTCGCTCAACAATTGGTCATACGTTTTAACGGCCAAATCGGTTTTGTTTTCGGCTACGTAAGTATTTCCCAATTCGAACAAAGCATCATCTCTATATTGGGACGTTTTGAAATTTTGCAAAAACTTATTAAAATCTTCAATTTTTTTGTCATTTCGAGTAACAAAACCATAGCTCAAGGCTTTTTGGAACGCAGCATAATCAGCGTCAATGCCTTTCATTTCTATTGCTTTATTATAAGCATCCATCGCCGGCCAATATTTGGAAGTCACAAAACGAGAATCGCCTAAACGCAAATAAGCATCATTCAAACGCACTCGATCCTCTTTGTTGGTATCGATGAAACTTTGGAAATAATTACCGGCTTGTTCGTATTCTTTTTGTTTGAAATAAGCGTAGGCAATATTGTAATTGATGTTTTTGTTTTCGGGTGTGTTTTTCGCCTCAGCGTAACCGACAAACTGTTTGAAACTCAACAAGGCTTCATTGAAATTATCCAAAACGTATTCGGTTTCTCCTTTCCAGAAAGTCGCTCTTGCTGTGAACTTTTCGTTTCTTGGTGTGGCGATTGACTTTTTGAACATACCCAAAGCTTCTTTGTAATTGCCATCGGTATACAATTCGATACCGCGGTAAAAAGTCACTTTTTGGTAAGCCGGTTTGTTGGTTTCCGTATTGTTTTTTTCTAATAAAGTCAACGCATCTTTATAATTTTTAGAAGTGATGTACGAATTGATTAACAATGATTCGATTTCAACTTTGCTTGGTGAATTTGGGTATTTCGCTAAAAACGAGGACAAAACATCGGGAACCGATTGGTATGAATTTCCGATTTCGTAGCTCAATTTGGCATAATTCAAAGTTGCATCTTCCTGTATTTGTTTGTCGAAATCCATTTCCGAAGCACTTTTGAAAGCATTTAACGCTTGCTGTTTTTTGTCGGTTTTGAAATAACATTCTCCTAAATGATAGTAACCGTTTTGGGCTACAAAGTCTTTTCCATCAATGATTTTATTGAATTGCAAAATGGCATTCTCATAATCTTTTTGCATATAGTATGTGTAACCCAATTGGTAAAAATCGGTGTTGTTCCACTTGCCTTTTTTGCCGCGGTATTCTTTTAAATAAGGCAGAGCTTTGTCGTATTGCTTCAGATTGAAATAGCTTTCGCCGATGATTTTATTTAACTCAGATTTTTCGGCCGCATTGGAATTGGGCATCGCTACCAAACCGGCATCAATAGCCTTTTGAAACTCACCCGATTTGAAGTGCATATCCGCTTTGAAATAAGACAATTTCTCTTTGTATTTTTCTTCGCCTGAAACTTGTTCAAAATACTTATTCGCTTCTTGGTAATTATCACCTTCATAAGCCATGAAACCTAAGTAATATTTGGCTTGCGAACCATATTCTTTAGAATTAACCACTTTGTTAAAATAACTGATCGCTTCTTTTTTATTGCCTGCCGTAAAATAAGCATAGCCTTTTTGGAAGGTGAATTTCTCGGTTTGTTCGTAAGTCAATGAACTTTCGTCTACTTTGTCGAAATATTGCAAGGCTTGTGGAAATTTGCCTTGTTCAAAATAATACTGCGCAACTTCAATGTAGGCCTGATTGGTTTTAGAACTCGTTGGATAATCGGCTACGAATTTTTCCATCAACTCATCGGCATTATTTTGGTTCAAATGAATGGCACAATTGGCGATGTAGTATGCACAATCTGCTTGCACATCTTCTGTTTTACTATCTTGTTTTACCCTTTCAAAAAGAATTTGAGCCGATTGGTATTGCTTGTCTTTATACAAGGCAATCGCTTTGTCAAAATCGGATAACTGATGGGTGTAAATCGCAGATTGTTGGGCTGAAACTGTTGAAAATCCTCCAACAGTCATTAGAAAACATAACATTAAAAGGCTTCGCATGGTTTTTATTTTTACTTATCAAAAATATTACTCTATACCCTATAACGTAAAAACTATGCCATTTATTATAAACATTCTTTTAAACAATTTTATTTTGAGAAAACAGAAGAGATAAGAGACAAAGAGAGGAGAAACATTCAATTTGAAATGAGTCTATTAGCTATCCGTTTATGATCTATTGTCTGAATTAGAAAAATATATTTTGAATTCAAGCTTTATCTTTATTACTTTTACCCAATAAACCCAATTACTCATGTCAGATACAGTTTTATCATTACATAACGTTACGATTTATCAGGAAAAAAAAGTGATTTTATCACAAATCAACCTTGAAGTTAAAAAAGGGGAATTCCTTTATATCATTGGTAAAACCGGTACAGGAAAGAGTAGTTTTATGAAAACTTTATACGGAGATTTGCCTTTGACCGAAGGCACCGGAAACATTGTGGGGTATGATTTGGTAAATTTGAAGGAAGATGACATTCCGTTTTTGAGAAGAAAAATCGGGATTGTTTTTCAGGATTTTCAATTGTTGTTGGATCGAAGCGTCAATGAAAACATGTTATTTGTTTTGAAAGCTACCGGTTGGACCGACCAACAAGCCATGCAAGACAAGATTGATGATGTGTTAGAACGAGTAGGTTTAAAGGGCATTGCCAACAAAATGCCACACCAACTTTCGGGCGGTGAACAACAGAGAGTTGCCATAGCCAGAGCGCTATTAAATGATCCTGAATTAATTTTGGCCGACGAACCAACCGGAAACTTAGATCCGCAAACCAGCGCTGAAGTGTTGAGTGTTTTGAAAAAAATCAATGAAAACGGTAAAACAGTAATCATGGCCACTCACGATTATGCATTATTGATGAAATTCCCTTCGAAAACTTTGAAGTGTGAAGACAATACTATTTTTGAGGTTGTTCAAAAGACGGTTTAATCCATTTTTTATCGCTTAAAAACTTTGCCAAAAGCAAAATCATAAAAGGAAAAGTCGCTAGGTGAAATCTATCACCTTGACCGCACGATATTCCCGACAATACAATAATATAAGTGATGTAAAAGGCAATGAAAAAGTACAACCTTTCTCTTTTATAATATTTCAACAGAAAAAAAGCGGAAAGCAAAATCGCCATTAAAGTAAAAAAACGGTTTTGCCATTTGGTGATATCAAATAAAAAACGCTTTGAGAAATCAAAAAAAATCTGGTCAACACTCCTTAAGTTTTTACATTCCTCAATACAACTATTTCCACTAACGGTATTATCAAGAACATCTAAAACATAAGCCTTTATTAAATTGGCAGTGTTGAATTGCAATTGGTCTTTAAAATCTTCTGAGGCAATTTCTTTTTGCCGACTTGGTTCACTACTGAAAATATAATCTGCTCTGGGATTATTCAATTGCCTGTATTCTTTGCCATTTTCAATGCACTTGGCCTTACTTCCGATGTAACCGTAATAAGTTGGTGCGTCTATATAACTAATGGTGAAATCGCCAAATTGGTATTTCATTCCGCTACATTGCACCAAAATCAGAAACAAACTGCCGTATAAAAACCACATCGCTTTAGCTTTATAATTTTTGAAAATAATTTTGATAAAATAAAGCAGAAAAACAATCGCTAAAAACTTTGAGCCAGGCTTAATCAGCATTGTCAACAGCAATACACTCACCGAAAATGAAAGCCATAAAAATTGTTGTTTCTTATAATACTGAAGCAAAAAGTAAAAGGCCAACATTATCATGAAGATATAAATGGTTTCAGTAAGCAAATGAAACACATGTGCTGTGTTACCAACAATGAATAAGGATAATACTGTAAAATAAAAGGCTGCTTTTGGGCGGATAAAATCTTTTAAAATGGCAAACAACAATAAGGAGGACGCCAACCAACAAAATATATTAATATAAAATCCAAAAGCAAAAATAAAAGTATCAGATCTACCAAAGAGATAAGGAATGCCATTGATTAAAGCCATTAAAATAGGACGATAAATATGACCCTTATGGAAAATATATAAATTCTTAGCGGATTCCTGATAATTAAAAGAATCAGAATGCATCCCGCCCTGAAGACTCATTTGCGAAAGAAAATCAAAAAGAAAGAACCACAGTAATCCAAGCAAAAGACTAAGTGCAGGATACCGGTATTTAGTCAAAAG
>JBDLVY010000240.1:0-11382 GCA_039804545.1 Bacteroidota bacterium
CAAAACCGGAGAAAGCAAAAATTGCTCCCGAATTAAAAGATTCCATCAAAACTCTTGCAGAAGAAGAATCTCAAATAATTGTACATTTACATTTTAATGTAGATTGGTTTTTAAGGATCCGTATTTGGAAAACCACATTTTTACAACCACATCAAAATGGTAATAAATCGGCTTTGGTTCATGCTGAAAACATAAATTTTCATCCTGATTGGACGGTATGTAAAGCCGGTAAAAACACATGTACGCTCTTCTTTAAAGGATTGCCTAAAGATTGTACAGTGTTTGATTTAATTGAGGAAATTCCGGAACCCGGAGGATTTTACTTTCCAAATATTCAAAGAAATAATTGGGATGTTTATAATTTACAAATAACTTAAAATAAAAATTATCCTATTGACCCAATGGTGCGGATTGATAATCCGCGCTTAATTACAAAAAAATCCAAAACCATTTCTAGTAAGCATAGCAACTATGGTGGTAAAATAAGGCAATAGTGTAAACAATTTAAAGTAAATACCTAATAATCAATAATAAAGACTATCTTCGCCTTTTTAATACTTATTTTTATGAACGAAGGAACAATTAAATTTTACAATGAAGCCAAAGGCTTCGGTTTTATTACGCCAAGCAATGGCGGAGCAGACGTATTTGTACATGCAACCGGTCTTAATGGTCAGGTGCGTGAAAACGACAAAGTGTCTTATGATGTAACGGATGGTCAGAAAGGACCAACCGCAACCAATGTAAACGTTATCTAAGATATATTTTACCAGTGTTTGCTAAAAGCCAATCCTTGTGATTGGCTTTTTTTTGTTTTAAGGACTGCGAAGCAGTCCCGATAGCCCGGAATTACTTCGTTAGTTCGACCCTTCGATACGTTTTGAATGCAATTCAAAACACTCAGGGTGACGGTTTTTTGTGGAGTGCAACGGAATAAAAATTGTATCGAGAACGGTTGTTTAAGCGAGGCTTCTCGATTAGCTTCGCTCAGTTCGGCTAAAGCCTCGGGTTAATTTTTAAACTCAAAAGCTATCGCTTTTAACTTTAAAAATCACTCGAAGTGACGTGGTAAGGAAAACCTTTTTTAAATTGAACTTCCTATTTGATAGCTAAGATTTTAATTTATATCTTAACCCCAAAAACAATAACCTAACCCCATCCAAAGAAACCCTTTGGATTTTTATTTACCAATGGCCTAACGATGAAAATTATCCTATTGACCCCTATGGAAATAGAGCAAGAAAAAGCCCTCAATGCTTTGGCTCGCCTCCCCCAATTGCAACATGAGTATCAAGTCATTGTTTCCGGTATTGGCCGAGAAAGTACTGCCAAAGCGGTCATGCATTTACCCCCACACGATAAGTGTATTTTATTGGGATTTGCCGCCATAGTGGAAAAAGAAAGCAACCTACCCGATTACTTGGGATTTGGTAAACCGATAGAAATAACCCAGGCTACCTTGTATGGTTATGAAGGCGGTTTGTTTGAAAATGGGAAACCCTTATTGGCTGAACCCAAAACAAAACTCCCCTCCTTGGCTTCACTGACTTCGGATAAATTTGTCAGGACTACCGATTTGGCGGAACAAACGGTAATTAATATGGAAGATTACACCTTTATGTATTTGAAAAAACCGCAAGATGGCATCATTCGCATCATTTCTGATTTCCTGCCGCATGAAACCGAAATTGATTTTTTTGAAGAGGTCAAAAGCATCGACTTTATAGAAGCCATCAAGGCTATTGAAAACACAACCTTTGTAAAAGAATAATCTAAAATCATGTTGGTTAGGTTGTAACAATTTGGCCCCATAGGCTACTTATGGCTTGAACATTAAGGCTGTGGTATGTTGGTCAACAAAAAGATATTTACAGATACACTGGGGAACGAATTGCGTTTGTCTATAGTCAACGAAATTGAAAAAGACGTCAATTTTAAAGGCTTTTCGGCTAAATATGTGGTGTCAGGCAGTGAACTTTATACTTTAAACCACAAAAAAATCAACGTCAACTCTGGTGAATATGTGATTGGCAATTACAACACTGTCTCCAAAGTGCTTATTGACAACCCTAGCCCCGTAAAAGGGATTTGCATTGATGTGGCCAAAACATCACTCACCGATGTGATGGCCTATAAGTTTGAAAAACCCGCTGCTTTTTCAAGCTTTTTGTTTGAACAGGAATGGATGGTGCAAAAATACAATGGCCACAATACTTCTTTAGGCTATGCCTTGCAAAAACTATCGCAAGACTTTGAAAATTTGTACCAAGGGAATAACACCATCAACAACGAACTATTCTATGCCGTAGCCGAATGTATTGTAAACGATCAAAGTGAAATCTTTCAAAGTTTCAACCGATTAAAAGCCGTAAAGCAAGAAACCAATGGCAGGCTGTTTAACTTTGTTTGCGATGCCAAAAACTATATTGACAGTGCCTTCTTAGAAAAAATAAACCTCGAAAGCATAGCGCGGGAAGCCAAACTCTCAGAATACCATTTCTTGCGCCTGTTTAAAACAATATTCAACATTACGCCTTACCAATACATCTTAAAAAAGCGATTGGAGTTTTCTAAAGAACTATTGCAAAAACGCTACCCCATACAAGACATTGCGCTCCTAACCTCATTTGCCGACAGTGCGGCGTACAGCAAAGCTTTTAAAACGGCTTTCGGATGCAGTCCGAAACAGTTTGCCGATAAAAATTAGCAATTTTTGACAATATTGGTAAAGCCTAAGTTTTTAATTTTGAATAACTAAAAACATTAGGCGATGACCAAAATTTTGATTTATACTTCGGTACTGTTACTGTCTCTTATCAGTAAAACAGCGGCACAGGAAAACACTTGGACAAAACTCAATACCGAGGCCTATCCCGGCAAACAAGACGATATTGTTTTTGTAGATGAAAACACCGGATGGTATGTTAATGGATATGGGAAAATATACCACACCAAAGACGGAGGTGCCCATTGGGAAAAACAATGCGAGCAAAAAGGGACCTTTTTTAGAACCATAGCCTTTGTCGATCAAAACGTAGGCTTTGCCGGTACTGTGGGCACCGAGTACTTTCCTAATGTTACAGATACCATTCCGCTCTATGGCACCAAAGACGGTGGAAAAACCTGGAAGCCTGTACCCTACAAAGGACCTTATGTAAAAGGGTTGTGCGCCATAGACATTGTCAAAGAACAATACATCAACCACGGAAAAATTGATTACAAAACCCATTTGTTTGCCGTGGGGCGTGTGGGAAGTCCCGCCAATATTATGGTTTCACATGATGGCGGAACAACCTGGACCTCCCGCAGCATGAACAACGATTGCAAAATGCTGTTCGACATTAAAATGTTTGATAAAAACAATGGCATTGTTTGTGCGGCAAGCAGTGAAGATATCACCCAGTCTAATGCTTTAATCTTGGCTACTTCTGATGGGGGACAAACTTGGCAGAAAGTGTACCAATCAGCCCGACCATTTGAAACCACTTGGAAGGCTTCATTTCCTACCAGAGACATTGGGTATGTGACCATTCAATCCTACAATCCGGACCCCAATGTAAAACAACAAAGGGTCGCCAAAACAACTGACGGTGGAAAAACATGGACAGAGATTAACTTAGTAGAAGATGCCGCTGGCCGTGAGTTTGGCATTGGCTTTATTGATGCCAATCATGGGTTTGTAGGCACGATGAATTCGGGTTACGAAACCAAAGACGGAGGCCAGACTTGGACCAAAATAGATTTGGGCCGCGCTTGTAACAAAATCAGAATTTATACCGACGAAAAAGGAAAAACCTATGGGTATGCCATAGGGGTTAATGTCTTTAAACTTTAAAATAACAAACATGAAAACACCTTACACCAAATACATTTATGCGGGCTTTGTTTTATTGGCAGTGTATTACACGATTTTCCAAAAAGACTATTCCTCTGCCGCCGCACAATTAGGGATTGCTTTGGCTTTTGACCCTTTTGACCAAGACCAAAAATGGAACGAAAGGCCCAAATGGCAAAGGGCTTGGCTGATCGTCCATTTGGCTATAACGGCAGCCTTGTTAGGATTTACCATTGGTTTGGGGGATAAAGTTTAGTGTAGCACTATACCAGATATTTTTGCTTTTAAAGCAGTTCGACCCTTCGACCCTTCGATACGTTTTGAATTGCATTCAAAACACTCAGGGTGACGGTTTTTGTGGAGTGCAGTGGAATAAAAAGTGTATCGAGAACGGTTGTTTAAGCGAGGCTTCTCGATTAGCTTCGCTCAGTTCGGCTAAAGCCTCGGGTTAATTTTTAAACTCAAAAGCTCTCGCTTTTAACTTTAAAAATCACTCGAAGTGACGGTGTAGCTTTTTTATCATGTTTTACACAATTCCGTCAGTTCGACCCTTCGATACATTTTGAATTGCATTCAAAACACTCAGGGTGACGGTTTTTGTGGAGTGCAACGGAACAAAAATTGTATCGAGAACGGTTGTTTAAGCGAGGCTTCTCGATAGTATTTTACCAAGCAAAAATTAGCATTTTTTCTTTGCAAAATCACTCGAAGTGACGTAATGAAGACGTCTGATTATTAGCGAGGCTTCTCTATACAATTTTTAAACTCAAAAGCTCTCGCTTTTAACTTTAAAAATCACTCGAAGTGACGGTATAGCTTTTTTATCATGTTTTGCACAATTCCGTCAGTTCGAGTGGTTTTTGTGGAGTGCAACGGAACAAAAATTGTATCGAGAACCGTTGTTTAAGCGAGGCTTCTCGATATAATTTACAAATACAAAAACTAGCGTTTTTATATTTATAAATCACTCGAAGTGACGGTATAGCTTTTTTATCATGTTTTGCACTTTACGTCAGTTCAAGTGATTTTTATATCTTAGCCTAACCAATTTTAAGAAAATGATTCGCCAAATAGTTTTAGGCTTAACTGCCTTGTTAGTGCTGAGTTGCCAAAACAAAAGCAACGAACTACCGCCAAAACCACCCAAAAACGCCTGTGGTTGTACCCTAACCGATGAGGAAATGATTACCAAACTCCCTATTACAGCCAAGGGCGATAGTATAGTGGTTTGCAAAGTAGGGACCAATTATGTGGCCGGAAGCGGTCGTGATGCCATGACTTGGCTCGAATACTTACAAAGCGAATATAATGGCGGCGAAGGTGAAATATACGATTGCGTCACCAACCAACCTCACCAGTCATTGTATCCGTCGCGTATTTTAAAATACACCGATAAGAAATTGGTTTTGGATTACCGCATACCGATGGATGTATATGATGCCTACAACAAGGCATGGGTAGATTTAGAAATTCCTGTTTACCGCCAAACCATTTATGCCAAAAACAATCGGATTTATTATTCGGCTGTGGTTGTTAATTTTGATATTCCCCAACAAAAGAAAGCTGCTTTTGCTGCTGCTGATGAAGCATACCAACAAGAAAGCCAACGACAAGATCACTACATGATTTCGGGGGTGGTTAAAAAATTGTTTACCGCTGCTCTCAACGGAGATTCGGTCTCAAAAACACGCTTTGAAAACCTCACCAAAGATTTTGAGGCTTACTACAAAGACCATGATGACTCGTACAAAATTTACGAACAATACCGCAAAATATTGAACGATTACAACCAATATTTGGCCAAAGGCGGTAAGGTTAACTATTACGATTTATCGGTTTTTCCGTATTTCAAAAATTTAACCGATACCGGAAAAACTTATCTGTAACTAACATCCCAAAGTTCGCAATACACAATATGGAAGCCCTAACTTTTAGAAAACTGACTTGTAGTGAGTTTGAAAGCTTGGTTGGTTGGGCGGGCAAAATCCAATCCTCTCCAACTGTCTCCTAACTCAATACGCAAATTCTAACACGATAGCCAAAGGAAGGTGGTCGGAGATTTTTAGGGCTTGGCTAAAACTAGTACAGTATTTGTAAAAATGCAGTGCGGTGGGTTGCTTGATCCTAAAGTGGTGTTGGTTGACCCAAACGTTATCAAACTCCTTCGACAGGCAATTGCCGTAGGTACAGCTTTTTTTGAGGGATGTTTTTTGGCCTTCAAAAGCCGGTAGGTAACCCATTTTCTTTAAAGGATTAAAAACCGTATGCGATTGAGGACAATTGAAATCGCCCAAGAAAATGATTTTCAAATTAGGATATTGCTCGGGCAGGTTTTTGAGATACTTGATTTCGGTTTCGGGTTGTTTGCTTTGGGTGATGGCGTGGAAATTGGCCAAGGTAAATTGCTTTTTTTGGTACTCAAAAGTGGCGTAATAAGGTTCGCGGTCAATGAGTAATCCGTATTGTTTTTCCAACCAGGGTTTGTTCACCAGCCTGACTTGGGCGGTTTTCCAAAGGTAGGCATAGCGCTCGGTTTTGTAGGCTGAGCTGCTCGTTGGGTCGCTGATCACATAATCCCATTGGGCTCCTTTTCTATTAAGTTCATCCGCGAGTTTGGCAACGGCTTGGGCACCGCCTTCACCGGCCACGACTTCCTGTAGGGCCACAATGTCATAGGCTTTGACGGTATTGGCGATGAAGTTTATCTCACTATCTGATTTTGATTGGCCAAGGTTTTCTATGTTCCAGGTTAGGATTTTGGGTTGGGCGGATAAAACGTTTGTTAAAGTGAAAAATACTAAAAGTAGCTTGAATTTCATTATTATAAGTTAGCCTTCAAATTTAGTTTAATTTTCAATAGCATTTGCCACCAAAACAGCCTATGGATTACTGTTCTGGCGCAAATGCTTCCACAATTATATCATCGGGGACAGGTCCAATCGAGTCTGTCGCCTTTCTCTTCGTTGTTTTTACAGTTGAGCACTTGAAGATTGTTTAGATCATCATTGCCACCCAAGGCTACCGGATAAATATGGTCAATCTCCCAACCGTACATGGACTCTCTATTGCCGAAATCTGCATACATGATGGCAAAGCTGCAATGGTCTCTTCGCCATAAATCGGGTGAATAATTCGGAATGGTTGTGGCTTTACTCCAGACCAATAGTTTGATCTCCTCAGACCAAGGTAGGCCGTTGCTGTCTGTGTTGTGTTTTCTAGTCATTTAAATCTTACTGTGTCACTTTAATATAGATTAACCATTTTATAACCATTGGATATTGTACAAACTTAAACCCAATAAAAATCGATACTTTACGGAAATCCGTAAAGGCAAAAAAAACACTCTTAAGAGTGTTTGGGCCTTATAAACTTGATTCCATTTTTTGATAACCCTACTCGCCTTTTCGTTTAAGTTTGACCTTATAATTGTTTGAGCAGTCATAACTAATAAACCAATAGTGCTCATAAATAGGAACTGTAATACTTCTTCCTATAGTATTTATAATTTGGAAAGTTTTGAGCATAAACTGCGTGATAAAACTTAATTCATACTTCAAAAACCTCAAATTGATTTTACAAACTACCCCCTAAAATTTAATTCGCATTCCCGTTCATAACAGTACTTTTTACTTTGAGAGTCATAAATGATAGGAGCGTTTAGTTCTGTTTTCATAAAGGATATGTAGTTATAAACCGAACGAACCGAAACCGCCAATCGATCGGATAATTCTTCTGAATTCCCAGCCCTGTTGGCTTTTAGTAGCTCGTGTATTTTTATTATAACTCTTATATCCAAAACAGTACAACATTAACAAATAAGACTGCAACCGAAATGCAGTCAATGTGTTTGTCAAAATTAAATCCAATAAAAATGCATTCCTTACGGATTTCCGTAAAGGCAAAAAGAAAATAGATCCTGAAGTGGTTAGGCTATTCCAAGGTCTTTGGCAATAGCAATAAGGTGAACCGTATTGTTGGCTCGGAAGTGGTCTTTGAGTTTGCTCAATCTTTTTTCGATGGTGCTTTTACTATTGGGCGAAATGCCTAACGCTTTGAAGCGGTTCTCCAATTCGTCTTGGGTGATTCCGATAGACAATTGCTTGATGAGTTCTACATCAAAATCATCAATTTCTCTGGTCGATTTGTCTCTTACTATAGGGGCTAAATGGGGTGACAAATAAATATCGTCTGTGTTGTAGATTTGCAAAACAGCGGCTTTTAGTTGGTCGATACTGTTTCGCCCTTTGTGAACATAAGCATTGACTTGACTTTGTTCTAATAGCGATTTTATCTTAAACCCTTTGTCTTCAATAGAGTACACCATAATCTTGAGTTCGGGTTGCAGGGCTCGGATTTGCGCAATCAGCTCATCACCTGATTGGATTTGTACCGTTCTGTGGTCGGGCTGAAAGGATAAATCCGATATAAAAAGGTCATAAGGCTCCGCCGAGTTTAATCCTTTTTTAATCTTCAGCAGCGCATCATCACAATATTTAACGTGGTCAATATGCTCGACATTCAAATCGGTTAAGGTTTGCATTACAGCTATATTAATACTGTCTATATCTTCTGCAACTAATACTCTTTTAAACATAACTAGTTAGGAATTTGGATAGTAACTCTGAATCCTTTATTTATTTCATGGTCAAAAGTAACCGTTCCCTTCACGGCAAGAATACGGTTTTCCGCATTTTGCAATCCTTTTTTGGTGATTGCAGTGTTGGCTATCCCTTTTCCGTTATCAGAGTATTGTATTTGAAGAAATTTGGTACCGTTTTCAAAACCTAACACCACCAAACTCGCACCACTGTGCTTTTTCATATTGACCAATAACTCTTGCAGCACACGATAAACCGCAACCTTTTTTTCTACTGAAAGTTTTGACCACTGAATGGTAGCGGTATTTTTTATAATAATATTGACTTCGTTACTACTGTACCCGGACAGCATTTCTTTTAGGTCATCCTCAAATTGATCACCGGTATTGATACTGCTGTTTTCTTTGGAGATATTGCGGGTGCGCAGGTAAATTTTATCGAGGTTGTCTAAAAGCGTTTCCTTTTTCTCCGGAAGCTGTAAATTTTGGGTTTCAGCAAAGGTCATCGCATTATAGACATCATTGGCCAATTCGTCATGCAGCTTCTTTGAAATGCGAGTTTCTGTTGCATAAGAAATGGTTTTTAGCTTGTTTTTATTGGCCGAAAGAATTAAAAAATACAACAATACACTTAAGACAATAACCGAAAGAAAAAGAATAAAATACAATTGCTTCTGCCCTTTTTGGATTTCGAGGTTTTTAAGTGCCGTATTGGCATCGTATTTAATTTTGGCAAACTGGTTTTTGGCAGCACTTCTAGCTAATGTAAGACTGTCATTGATTCTGAAAAAGTCATCCGAATATTCTTTGGCTACTGTGGGTTCACTGTTTTCAACAATCCATCTCAAAGCTTCGAGTACATCATCGGGACTTTTTAATTTTCGGGCTATGTTGAGTGCATTAATGGCATATTGTTGCGCCAATGCCTTGTCTTTATCTTTAAAATATTCTGACAAGTGGATATTAGAAGGCACACGTCCTAAATCATCCTGTAAGCTATCTCGTATTTGCCATGATTTGAGTAAGTTGGGATAGGCTTCGGCTTGACCCAATTTAAATTGAGCATAACCCAGATTGTCTAACACCCTTGCTTTTTCGCAGTGGTTATTGGTAAGATGGGGATTCTTTAAAAGTGGTTTCAAAAGCTGAATCGCTTTACTGTACTGTCCGCTTTCCAAATAGATCAGACCAATATTATTTTGAGCATAGGCTTTTGTTGTACTATCGGCAAAGACCGCAAAAGCTTTTTTATAATACTGCAGGGCACTTTTAAAATTTTTTTGTTTATCGTAGCTTATCGCCAGGATATTGTAAAAATAGGGTTGATAAGTTTTCCCTTTATAATTGGCTAATCCTTCGGTAATGGTTTCTTCTGCTCCGTAATAATCCCCAGTATTTTGTTGTATGTTGGCCATTTGCAACAGCGCAAACATATATTCTTCTCCGGATTTATTGCTGCATTTATTTTTGGCTTCGTTATAATAAAAGTAAGCACTGTCCGGTTGGTCCTTTTTTAGCAACGCACTATCCCCTTTCTTTTTAGACAACATAAAGTCATTATATTCCTTGATGGATATAGTGTCACTACACGAAAACAAAACCCCGAGGAACATTAAAAATAAAATCGGGAAACCTACCTTTTTGCGTATCATTTCCCGAAATTATTCAAATTAATTTAAAACATTATAATTTGTACAAAAAAATTACAGTTATCAATTCTACAAAGAACGCAAAGTTGGTTTGGCAGTTTAGCGTTGAAACTTAAAAGATTTTTGATATTTTTAGCCCATGAATCAAACAGCACTAATTTTCAGACGGCTGACTTTTACCGAGTTTGAAATCTTGGTAAACTGGGCAGCCCAAGAAGGCTGGAATCCCGGTTTAGCCGATGCCGCTATCTTTTGGAACACTGACCCTGAGGGGTTTTACGGGTATTTTGACCAGGAAACACTCGTTGCCGGCGGTTCTATCGTTTCCTATGACGGACAGTTGGGCTTTATGGGCTTTTTTATTGTACGCCCCGAGTATAGAGCCAAAGGCATTGGCCGCACCCTTTGGCAACAACGCCGCGATACTTTATTGTCGCGTTTACACCCCAACGCAGCCATTGGGATGGATGGTGTAGTAGCCATGCAGCCCTTTTACCAAAAAGGCGGTTTCCACATTGCTTATCGGGACGAACGTTATGAAAAAATAGGTTACTCCTATCCTACTAATCCGTTAGTACAACCCATTACCAAAAAGGATTGGGATGCTGTTATGGCCCTAGACTTAGCCTGTTTTGGCGTAGCGCGTACTCGTTTTTTAAAACTTTGGCTCGAGGCTTCCAATGCCAAGGCTTTTCATTATACTGACCATGATACTTTGCTCGGCTTTGCCGTCATTAGACAATGCCAAACGGGTTATAAAATTGGTCCGTTGTTTGCCGAAAATGAAGTTGTTGCTGCCGCACTTTACGAGCGCTGTCTGACCGAAGCCATTGGGGAACCGGTGTATTTAGACATTCCGGTTTGCAACGAAGCAGCAGTGAATTTGATTCAACAATACGAAGCGACTTATGTCTTTGAATGCGCCCGAATGTATTATGGTACGCCACCCAAAACCGCTATCGAGAAAGTATTTGGGATAACCAGCTTTGAGTTGGGATAAAGTATGTATTATATAACTATTGCCCAAAATTATGCAACGCAAGTTCGGTATAAAGGTGTCAAATTTGTTATCACAAAAAAGCATTGTTGTTGGGTCAAGAGAAGAAAGTATTCACCAAATGCAAAATTGGTCCTAACCAATAACATAGCTATGACAAAGGATAAAACCGCCACGAGGGATCGCGACGGTTTTTTTTATGGTGTTTTATACTTGAGAATGTTTATCGATGTAATGCGACTGCAATTTCTAAAGCCACTCGGGTGATATTTTAATCAGGGCGATATTGGGCTTTCAAAAGATT
>JBDLVY010000241.1:0-2841 GCA_039804545.1 Bacteroidota bacterium
AAAGAAATTACCGATAATGCGCTAGCTATTCCTGTAAAAGTTAGCGGAATGACTACACAAAACAATGGCTCTTTTGTAACCGCCAGCGGTAAAATTGAAGCCGAAAACAGTGCCAATGTGAGTACCCGAATGATGGGCTACGTAACCAAAGTACATGTGAAAGTAGGGCAAAAAGTTAACGCCGGACAATTAATGGTAAGCATCAATGCTACCGATTTACAAGCCAAGAAAGCACAAGTAGATGCTTCTATTTTACAAGCTACGACCGCGTTTAATAATGCCCAAAAAGACTACGAAAGATTCACCGCATTGTTCAACCAACAGAGTGCTTCTCAAAAAGAGTTAGACGATATGACCTCCCGCTACGAAATGTCAAAAGCTGGATTGGATGCGGCGAAACAAATGCGAAATGAAGTTTTAGCACAATTCAATTACAGCAATATAACGGCGCCGTTTTCGGGAGAAGTAACCAATACGTTTGTCAAAGAAGGCGATATGGCGAATCCCGGAATGCCGTTAGTAAGCATCGAAGGCGTTTCGAGATTGCAAGTTATCGCCATGGTCTCGGAAAGTGATATTGCCAATATTCAAAACGGAATGGCCGTAAAAATTTTAGTAAAATCCATCAATAAAGAAGTATCGGGAAAAGTAATTGAAGTCAGTAGTTCGGCCAAAAATACCGGTGGACAGTATTTGGTTAAAGTCGGCTTAAACCAAATCGACAAAGCTATTTTATCCGGCATGTTTGTCAATGTTCAATTTCCTGTGGTCAATAAAATGCAAACGTCCACCACAACTGATAAAGTCTTGGTTCCCGAAAGTGCTATAGTAAAACAAGGCCAACTCGCTGGAATTTACACTATAGGCAACGGTAACAAAGCTATTTTAAGATGGTTGCGCTTAGGGAAATCCTTTGATAACCAAGTCGAAGTTTTATCCGGATTATCGGCTGATGAACAATACATTGTTTCTTCTGAAGGTAAGTTGTTTAACGGAGCTAAAATCAGTGTTCAGTAACAACTTTAAACTTTGAACCTTAAACTTTTAAACTAAAATCATGCAAGAAGGTATATCAGGTAAAATCGCCCATTTTTTCATCAATTCGAAATTAACAATACTGTTAATGGTCGGATTAATGATCATCGGTGTATACAGTTCGTTTCTAATTCCAAGAGAAGAAGAACCGCAAATCAATGTTCCAATGGCCGACGTAATGGTAGGTTATCCCGGAGCGAGTCCGAATGAAGTAGAAAGCCGTGTTGTAAAGCCTTTGGAGAAAATCATTTCCAATATCAAAGGCGTAGAACATGTGCACAGTATGGCAATGAACGGACAGGCTATGTTGATTGTTCAGTTTTATGTTGGGCAAGATGTGGAACGCTCGTATGTAAAATTATACGATGAGTTGGCCAAACACGAAGATATGTTTCCACAAGGCGTATACAAACCGATGGTGAAAACGCGTTCTATCGATGACGTTCCGATGTTAGGGCTAACCCTTTGGAGTGAAAAACTAAACGATTTCGAAATCCGTCAAATTGCCGAAGAAGTGACGTCGGAAATAGAAAAAGTAAAAGATGTCGCCATCACCAAAGAAATCGGTGGCCGAAACCGCGAAGTCAAAGTGGTTTTAGACAAAGATAAAATGGCAGAAAACGGTGTAGATGCATTAAGCATTATGCAAATGATTCAAGCCAATAATGGCAGCTCACAATCGGGCAGTTTTGTTTCAGCCGATAAAGAATATCTGTTGACAACCGGAGAATTTCTAAAATCTTCAGAAGATATTGAGAATTTAGTGGTTGGAGTCAATGCCAATCTTCCGGTGTATTTAAAACAAGTCGCTTCGGTACAAGATGGTCCGTCAACGCCGAGAAGCTATGTGTCTTTCGGTTATGGCAAAGCCAATGAAAAATTCGCTAAAAACAATTCTGAATATCCTGCCGTAACCATTTCTATCGGAAAAGTAAAAGGTGCCGATGCGATGAAAATTTCCGAAAAGATTTTGGAGAAAGTCGAGCATTTGAAACAAACCATTATCACCGATGATGTTCATTTAGAAGTAACGCGTAATTACGGTGAAACGGCTTCAGATAAAGTAGGCGAGTTGTTACTGCATTTAGGGATTGCCATTATTGCCGTTACCCTTTTAGTAATGCTAGCCATGGGTTGGCGCGGTGGTTTGGTGGTTTTCTTTTCAGTACCATTGACGTTTGCGTTGACGCTTTTTGCCTATTATATGTTGGGTTACACACTAAATCGAATCACTTTATTCGCCTTAGTTTTCGTAGTGGGAATTGTCGTAGATGACAGTATCATCATAGCCGAAAACATGCACCGTCACTTCAAAATGAAGCGATTGCCATTTAAACAAGCGGCTATTTATGCGATTAATGAAGTCGGAAATCCAACGATATTGGCCACATTCACAGTAATTGCAGCTATTCTTCCGATGGCGTTTGTTTCAGGAATGATGGGGCCGTATATGAGTCCGATGCCGATTGGTGCTTCAATTGCGATGTTATTGTCCTTGTTTGTCGCGCTAACTGTTACGCCTTATTTGGGTTACCATTTATTACACGAAAAAGAAAACCAAGAGTATAAAGCCGAACAAGGATTGGAAACTTCCTGGATTTACAAAGTCTACAACAAAATGGAACGTCCGTTTTTAGAGAGTTCTAAAAAGCGTCGATTAATGTTAGGCATTACCGTTTTATTGTTAATCGGTTCGGTCTTAATGTTTTTTACCAAATCGGTTGCCGTTAAAATGTTGCCATTTGACAATAAAAACGAGTTCCAAGTCGTGATTGACATGCCCGAAGGAACCACTTTGGAAAGAAC